>NZ_JBHSHC010000131.1:0-2681 GCF_042652925.1 Effusibacillus consociatus | reverse complement strand
GTCATTATATTCGTCATCTCTCGGACAGGCAATTCCGTCAGCTTATGGGCATTATGCTACAGCGGCAACATCATTAATCCTGCACTTGCTTCCACTTCCGACGTTCTGGCCAAAAGTGAAGCGATCCAAAAATACAAAAGATACTATTCCGATTACACCCAAGAAGAGCTTAAGTATATACAGCAGTATCGGGACGCTTCTCGAAATATTAAGGGAAGCCTCGGGGACCAAATTGTTGAAAGAGCAATTTGGTACATGGAAAACGGGTACATGGTCTATGGACATGGTTATAATTCATATCAAAAGAAAGGCATTGTCGATTGTTCTGAGTACACGAAACTCGTTTATGGCGATTTTGGATTCAACATTACAGATGTTGCACGAAAATATGGTTCTGTGGGGACTCGAATCGAGGGAGTATATCCTGAAAAAGTTAATGGCAAATGGAGACTTAAAGGAACTGAGAACCTGCGTCCTGGGGATATATTAACCTGGTGGGCTAAAGATTCTAAGGGAAACAAATATATTAGTCACGTTGCAATTTATATGGGAATGATAAACGGACAGCCAGCTGTAATTGGTACACGTTCCCAAGGTAATCCAACCGCCATCGGCATCGTTAATAATTTCAGTTACTGGTGGGGCAGCAACTTTTTCACAGCACAACGAGTTCTGCCGGAAGGATCCTGGACGCCTGGTCAAGTTCCGAAAGGTCATGAGGCTAAACCTCCTGTAATTCCGGAAAGTTACGTATTGCCACCGCAAAAGCGAATCGTCATTCCCAAATAAAACCAGTGCCCATATTTGTCCTATCTTAAAGTGGGGGTTTGACCAACAAAACGGAGCCCTACATCTGGGGCTCCTTAAATTACTCTAACTAGATCTTCCATCCCTGATTACGTACTCCTTTGTTCACCCTACAAATCGACTCTCGCAGGTTGGTTCCCTAATGAAAGGGACTGCAACAGGGCGGCATTTCAAGGAGTAACACGAATGGAAAATAAACAAGTTGATCCATGTAGAACTCCCGCGCATGCTGCCTTACATTATTTTGATGCCAGTACCGCCTTTTCAATATATTCCTCTAACGTTAAGCCCTTCTTGGCTACTTCCATAGAAATATTCGTGCCTACATATCGAATGTGCCATGGTTCAAAATTGTATCCAGTGACGGCCTCTTTCCCCTTTGGATAGCGGATAATGAATCCATACTCGTGAGCGTGTTTGATCAGCCATTTAGCTTCGGGGGTATCTGCAAAGCAGTCCTCAGCAGCGCATTTGCCTCTGCTATCGGAAATATCGATGGCGAGACCTGTCTGATGCTCACTGTGACCTGGTTTTGCGCTATTTTTGCGAGCCTTCTCTTCACCCTGTACTTTGACATAGTGATTAAAAAGCGACTTTTGGGTTTCGTAGGAACGGTATGCGGAAACACCGGCCAAGGAAATGCCGTCCTTCTCTGCTGCAGCAAACAGCTTGTCCAACGCCTGGGCCGCTTCATTTCGCATGAAACGTTTTTCATCTTTCTCTGTAAAAATGAACGGGATGTTAGGTTCTACCAAATCGGAGGGTATGTAATTCGAGGGCAGCCTATTCATTTTGTTAACTAGTACAGTGATAACCTCCGGCTTAGCTACGACTTGTACGGCATCGTTTTTGTCCCTTTCTATCTGTCTCTCAATACCCGATTCAGTAGGTGGCAATGTGGGGGGATCCGCCTCTGAAGCCGTTACGGATTGACCAGGTGTTTTGACGTTCGAATCGGGTTTCAGATCGAAGCATCCGGTCAGTAAGGTAGTCACTCCGAGAACGAGAGCAATTTTGGGGGTAAATTTACCTGTGTGCATACGCATGTACCTCCCTATCTCGTTAATAGGCGCAGTAGTCATTATAGCACATATCAATTCCACTTATGCAAAGTAGGGGATATCTGTTGGGACAATGGGTGGGCTGATTTCTAGTGTTTTAAACCGCTCTTCATTGGGATCGATCTCAAACTTTTCCAAACACGGCATGAGTATTCCTTTGAAATCTATCCAGCGCGGAGGATGTTCATAAGTAGAGTAGAGAACTGAAATTTCATTGCGGGCGCTAGCCCGCTTTTACTTTTTCAGTTCCCCCTGCATCAAACCGGACGTGAGGTTTTCCCTCATCCGGCTTTCCGATATTCTTCTTCTCTGTGCATTACGGTACTCTCTAAGAGGCAAGTTTCTTGAGTCCGGCGAGTGAGGCAACCATTCCTGCCACTCCGGATTTGTTGTGTTTCTTTCGACGATTGTGCTTCTTATTCCAGAACAGCATCAGTCTCTTGCGGATATACCAATCGATCTTGTTAAGGAATTGAATCGCAAATGAGTCCAGAGAGTAGTAGTTCTTCCACCCCTGAATCTTGGGGTTCAGTTCCTCCACCATTTGGTTCATCGTCCAGTAGAGACGGTTCCGGGGTTCAGTAACCTCTTTGACCGCCTTTTTCATCTTCTTCATGGCCTTCTTTGAAGGGTAACTTCGAAGGATGAATTGTTTATGACCGCCTTTAACAAGCTTTGGTATCTTCCGGTGATGCATGCCCAGAAAATCGAACCCTTCCTTGTCATCCCAGAGGTTGACCAGCTTGCTCTTAAGCCCCGTAATCAAGTTGGACAACCTCCGAAATAAGAGCGATACTATACGTAGGAGGATTG
>NZ_JBHSHC010000130.1:0-29162 GCF_042652925.1 Effusibacillus consociatus | reverse complement strand
TCTTGTGTACGGCTTATTTGGTATGCGCTTTTTCTTGGATACGTGCATTTGCTAAGGATTTCAGACTTTGATACCTTCTTCATATCTATTTTTTGTTAGTCGGTTACCGTATAGAGTTCATGATTTGTTCCGTAATGGTTGCACTCTCAAAAAAGAAGTAACCACCCAAGGTTGGCCGACCAGGTGGTTACTCCTTACCGTGCTACACCGTTTGATTCAGCTTCCGAATCGCCTCCACCGCATCCGGGTTCTCCAGTGAAGACAAATCACCGGCCTCCTTATTGAGGTAGGCGGCCCGCATCGCCCTGCGCAGGACTTTTCCGTTTCGGGTTTTTGGAAGTTCCGCTACAAAATACAGGGCTTTCGGACGGAGCGCTTTCCCCATTTTGTCCGCTATGAGGTCGAGCAACTCCTTCTGCAAATCAGGCGTTGCCTCAACTCCCGGCTTCAATGCCACGAAACAGACTGCCGCTTCGCCTTTGATTTCATCCGGAACCCCGATCGTTCCCGCTTCCACTACCGCCTCGTGTCCCACCAGAACCGATTCGACTTCTGCCGGACCGACTCTTTTTCCGGCGATATTTAATGTATCATCCGAACGGCCTGTAATCGTCCAGAATCCTTCCTCATCCAAAATCACCCAGTCACCGTGTACCCAAGTGTCGGGCCAGCGGCTCCAGTAGGATTCCTCATACCGCTGCGGCTCCTGCCAAAAACCATTGGTCATGCCGACCCACGGCTGCTTGATCACCAATTCGCCAACCAAATTGCGAATCGGTTGTCCGTTCTCATCATAGACCTGAACATCCATCCCCGGCAGCGGCGAATTAAATGTGATCGGAGCAATTGGCTTCACCAGAACGTTTCCAAGAATTCCCCCGGAGATTTCCGTACCGCCGGAATAATTGATAATCGGAATCCGGCTGTTCCCCACTTTTTCAAACAACCACATCCAAGGCTCCGGGTTCCAAGGTTCACCTGTGGAACCTATTGCTCTTAAAGAACTGATATCATGCTGCTTGACCCAGGATTCCCCGTGCTTCATCAGTGAACGAATCAGTGTCGGCGAGATTCCAAGATGTGTTACCCGGTGGTCAGCCACAAGCTTCCACAAGCGATCGGGCTGCGGGTAATCGGGAGATCCTTCATAGAGTACGGCTGTCGCGCCATTCAAGAATGCGCCGAATACCAAAAACGGGCCCATCATCCATCCCATATCGGTGACCCAGAACAAGGTTTCGCCCTGTTTGAGATCCATCCCGAATCCTGCATCAAAAGCTGCCTTTAACGGGAATCCGGTATGTGTATGAACGGCTCCCTTCGGTCTGCCGGTGGTACCCGAAGTGTAAAGCAGCATTAAGGGGTCGGAACTGTTCATCACTTCCGATTGGAAGGTGATATTTGCTTGTGCCACAGCCTGGTCTGCCCCGCCTTCGAGCTCCGCCCAATCGAGATCCCGGCCTTCCGTCCAAGGAATCTCACGCCCTAAGCGGCGGACGACTACCACTTTCTCTATCGTCGGAGACATTGTCACGGCACGATCCGCCTCTTCCTTCATGGCAACCGCCTTCCCGCGCCGCAGGAATCCGTCAGCCGTTACCAGCATCTTGGCCGTTGCCGCATCAGATCGTTTCGCGACCGCATCCGCTCCGTAACCGGAGAATGACGGGCAGAACATCGCCCCGATTTTTGCAGCCGCTAACAGCACAACCACCGTCTCCGGAATCATCGGCATATAGATGGAGATGCGATCCCCTTTTTCGATTCCCTGTTTCCGCAATCCCTGCGCCACCCGGGATATCCAAGCGCTCAATTCGCTGAAAGTGTAGCGCTTGACATCCCCGTCATCGCTTTCCCAAACAAGAGCGATCCGGTTAGCGGTTGCCGGATTATGGGCCCACTTGTCGACCGCATTGTGCACTACATTGATTTGGCCTCCCACATACCAATCGGGCCATTTGATGC
The DNA here is from genome assembly GCF_042652925.1 of Effusibacillus consociatus. Classification (NCBI taxonomy): domain Bacteria; kingdom Bacillati; phylum Bacillota; class Bacilli; order Caryophanales; family Alicyclobacillaceae; genus Effusibacillus; species Effusibacillus consociatus. Next base: position 27,197 of record NZ_JBHSHC010000130.1, on the reverse strand, counting down.
CGCGGGACAAATCCAACGCTTGGCCGTACGAACGGAACCACTCGATGCCGAGCGCTTTCTCCGCTTCCCGCCAGAACCATGCGATATCGTTCACGGAGGCTTGCAGAAATTGTTCATAATCGGTAAACCCCAGTTGTTTCATCCATTGGTACATACGAGTAGATTCGATCAGTGATTGATCGGGAACCCAGACTGCTTTACTCATTTTCCCACTCCCCAGCTCAGATTGGACTGTATGCATGCGCTTACATGCTGCAATGATCTAGAAAATCAAGAGTGCAGCTCCGAAGATCGTAAAACCAAACAATAAAGCCATTACGCAGTACCCCATAATGTCGCGAATGGTCAAACCTGCCAACGCAAGGATCGGCAAGGCCCAGAAAGGCTGGATCATGTTAAACACCCCTTCACCAAACGCCACCGACATGGAGATTTTCCCCAGGTATTCCGGAGATGTTTGCCCAAGCGCCATAGCCGCCTGAATCGAGACCGGTCCTTGAACAGCCCAGTGGCCGCCTCCCGATGGCACAAACATCGTAATGATACAAGAACCGATATAGTTGAAAAACGGCAGGGTGTAGGCAGTCGCAGCTTGTACTAACTCACTGGCCAGAACCGTTTGCAGAGGATCAATTCCTTTTGCCGGAACATAAGCCATCAGAGCCATGATTCCACCGTATAACGGATATTGCAGCAGGAGAGAACCTGATGCCTTGGCCGATTCACAAAACGCCCGCACATACCGGATCGGCGTCCAATGAAACAGCAATCCCAATAAGGTAAACAGCAGGATCATCGTATTGATCGTAACGGCTCCTTTTAACGGACCAAAAAACTGGTAAAACCCGGCGGCAACTAGAATCAAGTTAAGAATCCAAGCATTTTCAAGCCTGCTCGCAAAGGTTTTCGATTCATTCAGTTGATTCGGCTGCAGCGCCAATTCGCTTGCAGCTGCCGTTTCCGCCTTAAGCAATACGCTTCGATCAATCGGCTTAATATCGGTGGGAGCGATCCATTTCAACATGAAAGGAAATACCATCAGGGTCAAAGCCACAGGGACGATATTATACAATGTTAGTATATCATTTTCGATGCCGACTGTTTGTTTTGTCATCTTGTAAATAATATTCAGCGCACTGGACGGGTCTGCGTTAGCCAACACAATGGAGCTTGAAAAACCGGATGTCCAGACAATAAAGCCCATATAAGCTGCCGCCACTACATAACCAAAATCCATATGTTCCAAGCGCTTTGCAATTTCTTTAGCCAGAATGGTGCCTATAACAAGCCCTAATCCCCAGTTGATCAGCGAGCCTACAGCTCCAACAAGGAAGCACATGATGGCAGCTTGTACCTGATTTTGCGGGAGCGCTGCCAAGCGCTCCAATCCTCTTTTGATTAATGGAGCTTGCGCCAAGGTCGTACCGCAGACCAAGATTAAAGTCATTTGCAGGGCAAATGTAAATATGTTCTGTGATCCCCAGACCCCTTGGTACCATGCATTAATCACACCACTCATAGTTGTTTGCGGAACCAGCCAGAAATTCAGTACCACAACCAGCAAAGTAAGAATAATGGCAAATAAATAAGGATCAGGCATGTACTTTTGCATATATCTGACGAAAAAATTGGTCAATCTGGCAAACATCGCTTCCCCTCCAAACAAGATAGTGTGTAAATAAGTGGAAGTCGGTAGTCAATGAGAAGAAAGAGAAGGATACTGCTCATTGAGCAGTATATCCCCCATCAATTACCACCGGCGACCCTGTGATGCCCTTTCCCTTCTCGCTTGCCAGAAACACTGCATAATCAGCAACTTCTTGCACGGAAAGCAGTCGTTTTTGCGGAACGAGCGGATAGATTACTTCCTCCAACACTTTTTCCAGCGGAACATTTCGGGTCTTAGCCAAATCTTCCAGCTGATTGCGAACCAGCGGGGTGTCCACATACCCCGGGCACAATGCATTCACTGTAATTCCATGGGCAGCACCCTCAAGTGCGGCCACTTTTGTCAAACCGATGACACCATGTTTCGCACTGTTGTAGGCCGCTTTTCCTGCAAACCCGATCAGCCCGTTGATCGAGGCCATATTGATGATTCGACCAAACCCCTGCTGTTTCATAATCGGAAATGCATGTTTGATTCCGATAAATGGAGCGGTCAGCATCACCTTGATCAGAAGTTCAAATTTTTCCGTCGGGAAGTCCTCGAGTGGCGCTACATATTGTAACCCCGCATTGTTTACCAGAATATCGAGTCTTCCATAGCTTTGCAGCGTTTGGTTGATGCATTGTTCGAATTGGCCTTCATTTGTCACATCACAGGCAAATCCGACCGCTTGATGTCCTTCACTCTGCAGTTGTGCAGCGGCAGTTTTCGCAGCTTCTTCTTTAAGGTCTGCGATGACCACACTCGCCCCTTCGTTTGCAAAGGTACGGGCAATTTCAAGGCCAATGCCGCTCCCGGCTCCGGTTATCAGGCCGACTTTTGTGGATAACGCCTTCCCCACTTCAACCTCTCCTCCCTATGATTTCGACATTTCGCTCAGGATGCGAGCCAAACTGTTGATGCGATGAATCACAGCGGTTAATTCCTGGGCCCCTGCAGCTTGTTCCTGGCCTGACGATGCTATAGATTCCGCTTGAGAAAGCATTTGTTTCACGCTTTCCTGCACATCGTTTACAGTTGACGTAACCTCCTCGGCAGATGCCTGGGTATCATTTGCCAAGCGCCTTACTTCATTTGCCACCACAGCAAACCCGCGGCCGTGTTGACCCGCATGCGCGGCCTCGATCGATGCGTTGATCCCAAGAAGGTTGGTTTGTCCGGAAATTTGCTTGATCAGGCGGCTCACGTTTTTGATCTCTTTCATTTGTTCATCCAGCTTTTGCGATAAAGTGACGATTCCCAGATTCGCATTGGCAAGAGACTCTGCGCTGTGGGTAAATTTTTCTGCTGTTGCGGACAGTTGTTCCATCATCGCGGACAACTCATGAGCGGAACTGTAAAGTTTTGCTTGCTGCTCGGTGGATATGCAGCATACGAGTCCGCCACATACATTCGACTCATCATCAAAAATGGGAACTGCCATTGCGATATAGGGAATCCCGTAAAGCGACCGATCCATCACTCTTTTGACCGGTCGCTTGGAAGCCATCGCATCTGCAAGTGTCGACCTTTCTTTAACCTCTTGACCCGGCCGCACCCCCATATCAAAGTTGGGGCTTGCTTCCGCGTACAAATAAGTCGTGCGGTTTGAAACACATAACACCGAATCCATGTTCAAATCCAGCAATTGTTTAAAGAGGTGAGCTTGCTCAACTATCGAGTCCAGCTTCATTCGTGCACCTCCAACCGACAAATCATCTTAGAAGATTGAAATTGCAAATGCCAGAATAAAGACCGTAAGCGTTTTCACAACCGTGATTGCAAAGATGTCCTTATAGGATTGACGGTGCGTGAGTCCTGTGATCGCAAGCAGGGTAATGACGGCACCGTTATGCGGCAATGTATCCATTCCTCCGGAGGCCATAGAGGCAATCCGATGCAATAGCTCGGGGCTGATACCGGCCGCTTGAGCAATCTGAAGATATTGCTTGCCCATTACTTCCAGTGCGATCGACATACCGCCCGACGCCGATCCGGTAATCCCGGCTAATACGTTAACTGCAAGCGCCTCGGATACCAACGGGTGCTCGCTTGCTCCCAGGATCCATCCCTGAATCATTTTGAAACCGGGCAATGTCTTGACCACGTTCCCGAAACCAACTTCAGATGCCGTATTAAAGATTGCCAACAACGCACCCATTGCAGCAGCTGTCAGTCCAGCAGCCAGCTTGGTTTGCACTTGCTTGAGATTAATCAATAAAGCAGTAAGGATTCCCACAGTAAGAGCAATAATCAAAGCCCACGAGGATGCAACCGTTTTCACGTTTGCAATATTGAAATTCTTTTTGAGCAGTTCAGGATCGTACCACTCGGTAACTGTCCAGACTCCTCTGCTTAATAAATAGTTAAAAACCAGTACAAGCGCCAGCGGCAGCAAGGAGATCCAAATGTTGGGATACTTCTCTTCCCGATTGATTTCCGGTTCATTGATATGGCCTTCCCCATATCCTTCACCGGCAGCTTCCGCCTGTTTGCGTCGCCTTTCCAACCACAACATCCCGCCTGCAAACACCATAATTCCGCCGATAGTCCCCAAGACCGGAGCTGCATACGCGTCCGTTCCAAAATAGTTGGTCGGAATAATGTTTTGAATTTGCGGAGAGCCTGGAAGCGCATCCATTGTAAATGTAAACGCGCCTAGTGCAATGGTTCCCGGTATCAAGCGCTTCGGAATATTGGCCTCGCGGAAAATCGCTGCCGCGAACGGGTAAACAGCGAAAGCCACGACGAACAATGACACCCCGCCATAAGTCAGGATGGCACAAGCAAGCACTACAGCCAAAATAGCCCTTCTCGAACCGAGCGCTTTGACGATCGATTGTGCAATCGATGCGGCAGCCCCGCTCATTTCCATTACTTTTCCAAAGATCGCTCCCAAAAGAAAAATTGGAAAAAATGATTTCACATAGTTCGCCGCATTCGTCATGAATGTTTCCGTATAGCTTGGCAGTAAGGCAAGACCTGATAAAATAACTGCCAGCAGCGTGAAAATCGGTGCGAACACGATGACCGGGTATCCCCGGTAAGCGAAAAACATGAGCAGTCCAAGTGAAACCAGAATCGCTAACACCTCAACCACTTTGACCCCATCCTCTCTTTTCGATGTGTGACAATTTTTTGTCCATTACCAGAAAATAAGCAAGATTCATGCCACCCTTGATTTATATGCAAAAGTGTATACGGTCCGACAGAAGAGTCCAACATTCTGGAATCGGGGGTGGCGGATTAACATGTTAGTTGGGTAAAAGACAAAAATCCAGAAATTTGGACTCGATTCCAAATTTCTGGACTCATTAAATAAACTTGACCGTATGGTGTTCGTTGTTTTAATTTGTGCTGGTTATATTGCAATAACGGACTTTCGGGATGTTATTTTCCCCGTTTGATTCGTAAATAAAGAAATAAAGGACTCTCAGGGTCTTATATGGCGGAAAACCACACGTATCCGATGGTTTTCTAGGAAATAAGACCCTCCCAAGTCGCTATTTGAATAAATTCCATTAAGAATTCTAAAATAACGCCGTGATAAGGCGTTATTTCCCTCCGTAACTAAACGCTAGTGTTCATGTATGTTAAATGTTGCGTGGTAGAAAAAATGGCTCACCTTGGTACGCTTTCGAATGAAGAGGCGTGGTGAGCGCTGTTATTTGTAAGTGATTAAGAGGAAATTCGTCAACCATTTTTTAGCAGTTAGTTCAGCAGCCCGTACTTGTCAAGCTTTTGATAAAACCCAGACTTACTGATACCTAACAGCTTGGCGGCTTCCAATTTGTTTCCGCCCGTTTCGGCCAACGCTCTGACTATTGCCGCCCGCTCAGCAGCTTCCAAACTTTCCTTTAGAGTGGGTACTCCCGATGAAGCTGTCCGGTTGTCGGAGGTCGAAATCATTAAATGTTTCGCTTTCAGACAATCCCCTTCCATCACATGCATTGCCCGTTCCAGCACATTACGCAATTCCCGAATATTGCCCGGCCAAGAATATTCGTGGAGTACACTCCAAACATCGTCCGCAATCTCTTTTACAATAATACCGGTCGATTCCATTAATTGTTCCAACAAATCATCCACCAGTCTGGGAAGGTCCTCGGGTCTTTCCCGTAAAGGCGGAATTGTTAGAGTAACGACGTTTAGGCGATAAAACAAATCCTCCCGAAATTTTCCTTCCCTGATTCGCTGCTGGAGATCCCGATTGGTCGATGCGATCACCCGTACATCGATTGAAACGGGCCGAATTCCGCCAACGCGTTCCACCTCTTTTTCCTGAAGGACCCGCAGCAGTTTCGCTTGTAATGGCAGCGGCATATCTCCAATCTCATCGAGGAGAATCGTCCCGTGATCGGCAAGCTCAAACTTCCCCTTCTTCCCCTTGCGCACCGCCCCAGTGAAGGCGCCTTCCTCATAGCCAAACAACTCCGATTCCAGCAGCGTGTCCGGAATCGCCGCGCAATTGACTCGAATAAAAGGTCCCATTTCCCGGCGGCTCGCGGCATGGATTGCATGGGCAAACAACTCTTTCCCGGTCCCGCTTTCACCAGTGATCAAAACCGTTGTATCGCTTTTCGCCACCTTTTGTGCAAGATTTTTCACCTCTTGCATATTGGGACTTAAGCCGACAATTTGGTCAAAATGATAGACCGCCCCCAGCTTGCGGCGAAATTCCCGTTTATAATAAGCCAATTCCTGTTTCAATTGATCGACGGTAGCGGCCAGCGCATGGAGCTGCCGAACATCTTGGAACAGAACCGTCCCCAGTACAGCAACCATTTTCCCGTCTGCAAAAATGGGAACCCGGTTCGCAATCATGTCTTGTCCCTTTATTCGTTGTATCTGCGCAACTTCCGGCTTGCCTGTCTGTGCCACGATATGCATGCGGGTATTCTCAATCACCTCGGTTACATGCCGGCCGATCACATCCTGGACACCGACAAAATCACGGTAGGTGCGGTTCATCAGCAGGATTTTACCGTCCGGATCGGTCACTACAATCGCTTCATGTGCGTTTTCCAAGACGGCCTCAAGCAGCTTAAGATAGTTTTGAGAGTCCCGCTCCATCATCCAGAATTCCCCCTTACACGTCCTGGCGGCCACTTCCCTACATATATCGGATCATCATCACCTGTTCCGATTTTATCGTAAACCCCGCTTCCCTATGCAATCTGGAAACCTCTTCATTGGTTTCAGGAAGATTAAAAGTACCTCTTGCAACAGAGGACTCCAACGGAGCATAAACTTGGGCCAACAGCGAGCAGAGAATTTCTCTGGTATCCTCATGATTCGGCTTTGCTTCACATTGGAGCAGAGTGATCTTCGTTTGGTTTCCGTCGTCGTCGAATGACTTCATGTACAGCGCATAACCAACTGCTTCCCCCGACACATCATAAGCAACTGCAGATACACCCCCCGCTGCATTCTGCCATTGGCACTGCCACGGGTACATCCCCTTATAAAATGGCAGAAACCGCAGATCTTGGGGCATTCCGAATTTGAATTGATACACTTCCCTTTCGCGATTCGCAAACGGGGTGTCCTGACATCCATCCTCCTTGTGGAAGAAAAGCAAACGTTCGATCACTTTGTAACCCATTTTTTCATAGAGAGCAATGGCTTTCTCGTTGTGGCCGATGGCTTCCAATGTTGCAATTTCCACTTTTTCTTCACGATAGATCTGTAACGCAGCGTCAATTAACGCTTTGCCCACACCCTTCCGCCGGAATTGAGGCGACACACCAGTTCCTCCGTTCCAGGCAACTTTTCGGTCATTGATGATCCGAACCCCGTTTAAAATCAACCCTGCCGGTTGATTGTCAACAAAGGCAATGATCGAAAGAGAAGGCGAAAGACCCTCTTTTGCCAGGCGGGCCGTAAAAGCATCCGCGGTCGTCGTAGTATCGAAATAGTACCCCTGGAATCCTTCGTTCCAAACCCGTACCGCTTCTTCAAACGTGCACTTGCTCAACCGTTTGATCGTGATCATATGGCAGCCCCTCTCCCGTACTATCCATCCGCTCCTTTTATGAGCGCTTCCACCCCAACACAACTCTGTCAATTCCCTGTAAATCTTTAATGATCTCCGTCTGGGCGCCTGTCCAATTCCGTTCTATCATCCCGGCGACATCGTGCGCTTGTTGGATTCCAACTTCAAAACCAACGAGTGTCGGACCCTCTTCCCGCATCAAACGAGACAGTACTTCCGTAATCCGTCGATAAGGCTCCAATCCGTCTTCCCCGCCGTCAAGCGCTAGATGTGGTTCATGCCCCCGTACCTCAATCGCAAGCGCTTCAATGTCTTTCGATGGGATATACGGCGGATTCGAAACCAACACATCCAAACGCAGGTGGTTCTGCAGGAGAGGTTCGGTCAAATCCCCTTGCAAAAATCGCACATCCGCCCCAAGCCGCCTTGCATTGTCCTGCGCCACCCGAATCGCATCCGGCGAGAGATCGACTGTACAAATCTCCGCCTCCGGCCATTCAAGGGCAAGCGTGATCGCAATCGCTCCCGATCCTGTCCCAATATCGGCAATCAAGGGACTCCGGGCCGATGTCGACCACCACTCGCGGCGCTTCAACACTTCCTCAATCAGAATCTCTGTTTCCGGGCGCGGAATCAACACGGAACGATTCACATGAAAATCCCGACCATAAAACTCCTGGACACCAACGATGTATTGCAAGGGTTCCCCGCTTAATCGGCGCTCGATCCACGATTGGAACAAATCGAACTTGTCCACCGGAAACGGTTCACGATCTTCAGCCAACAGTTTTGCTTTTGTCCACCCGAACAAGTGCTGCAGCAGGACTTCCGCATGCAAACGGGGATTCTGAATGCCGCGTTCCCCAAATTGAAGGGAAGCCTTCTGCAGGGCTTCCCGGATCGTTTTGAACTCCTGGTTATTCATTGGCAGCAGCTTTCAGATGCTCGGTGCGTTCTGCTGTGATCAATGCATTAATAATCTCATCAAGATCGCCCTGCAGCACCATTTCCAGTTTGTGAAGCGTTAATCCGATACGATGATCCGTTACCCGGCTTTGCGGGAAGTTATAGGTACGGATTCGCTCCGAACGGTCACCGGTACCTACTTGGCTTTTCCGTGCATCCGCAAGTTCCTTCTGCTGTTCCTGCTGTTTCACTTCATACAGGCGGGCCCGCAGGACTTTCATCGCTTTTTCTTTATTCTTGATTTGAGATTTCTCATCCTGACAAGATACGACAAGCCCGGTCGGAATATGCGTGATCCGAATCGCGGACTGGGTGGTGTTAACCGACTGTCCACCAGGTCCGGTCGAGCAGAACGTGTCGATTCTCAGATCTTTTTCGTTAATTTCCACTTCCACTTCTTCCGCCTCGGGCAGTACAGCGACCGTCGAGGTTGAAGTATGGATACGTCCTCCTGATTCAGTTGCGGGGACTCGCTGCACCCGGTGTGCTCCCGATTCGAACTTCAACTTGGAGTAGGCCCCTTTTCCGTTCACCATAAAAATAATCTCTTTAAATCCGCCAAGTTCTGTCGGAGAAGCCTCGATAATTTCGGTCTTCCATCCTTGCCGTTCCGCATAGCGGGTGTACATGCGATACAGATCCCCAGCAAACAAGGCCGCTTCATCGCCGCCCGCCGCACCGCGGATCTCGACGATCACGTTTTTGTCGTCATTGGGATCTTTCGGCAGCAGGAGGATGGTAAGCTTAGCTTTTAATTCCTCTTCCTTTTGGGTCAGTTCGGCAATTTCCATTTTGACCAGGTCACGCATGTCATCATCCAGTTTCTCAGCCAGCATGACCTTTGCATCTGCCAGTCCCTGAACGGTTTTTTTATATTCACGGTAGACTTGCACCGTTTCTTCCATATCCGATTGTTCTTTCGAATACTCGCGAAGCTTGGCCGGATCCGCAATGACCGCGGGATCACAAAGCAGTTCGGTTAGTTTATTATAACGATCTTCCAATGATTGCAAACGATCTATCATATTTCTCACATCCCTACCCGATAATATATTTCAAAAGCCCGAAGCTTTCACTTCACTTTCGCAGATACCGAGTACCGCATTGGTTGAAGCAATCGCCACTTCGATTTGTGAATCATCCGGCTCACGGGTTGTCATTTTTTGCATCCATAATCCGGGTGAAACCAAGACCATAGCCCAGCGGCCCGTTTGGCCGGCCGACCATCGAATCAGTTCATATGACAATCCTGCGATCACAGGGAATAGCGCGATTCGTGCACCAACCTTCGTTACCAATGAAAGATCGTCGCCTGAGAGAAACGCAAAGAGAACGATCGAAATCAGCATGACAAACAATAAAAAGCTGGTTCCGCACCTTTTGTGGATCAAAGTATGCTTACGGACGTTCTCAACAGTCAGTTCTTCGCCCGCTTCCAGACAGTTGATCGTTTTATGCTCCGCGCCGTGGTACTCGAATACCCTCTGGATGTCCTTCATTCGGGAAATTCCCCAGACATACCCAATAAAAATCACAAGACGAATGATCCCCTCCACAAGGGCAAACGCCAAACCGTTACCGGTCAGCCACTTCGCCGCATACACAGGTGCCATTACAAACAGCAGGATTGCGAGCACCGCCGATGACAAAAGGGTCAAAGAAACCTGCCAAGGTGTGAGTTCCTCTTCATCTTCTCCGGAAGATAGATTGGTGGATTTGGTAAGGGATTGCATGCCAAGAATGGTGGCCTCAAGAAGCACAACACTTCCGCGAACGAAAGGCAGACCCAGCACAGGATATTTTCTCGACCAGGACACACGCTCTTCCGTTTCAACGTGGATCGTTTGGTCGGGTTTCCGCACAGCGATTGCCACACGTGTCCCTGCACGCATCATGACACCTTCCATGATTGCTTGACCTCCGACGAACTGCGGTTCCATGGGAACAGCCCTCCTCCCCTGCCAAAAGGCATAAAACGACATAATAATTATAGTACAGAAAGGCATTTCCAGTCAAAAAAATAGCATGTCTACGAGTCAGACATGCTATCAATCTGCAGCTTGAATGGTCTCAATCTGGTTCAACCTGAGGTTCCGGACGTTTTTCTCGTCTTCATGATAGATAAGCAGGGTGTTTTCCGGTTCATCGTAACGTATAATCCTGCCCAGAATCATCTGGCGCACTCCTCGACCTTTCAATATTTCAAGCCGTACAAGCCTGTTTGTTTTGATCCAACGTTCCACTTCGTCTTTGATGAGCACAGTACCGACTCCTATCCGAACACTCTTTTGATTGCGCTACGTAAAAAGCTGCTGACAGAAACCTGTCAACAGCCAAGGGAGCAATCCCTATGACCCTAGCGAGGGGGGACTTCCGGAATGTCTCGAGACAAGTCCTGAAAATCACGGTCAGTCGTGGAAAGAGCACGACCATTCCGGACACTTTGGGATAGATCGAAGACACGTCGTTCTAACGATTGGTCCGTGGTAATCCGAACCGAACGCAGCACCGGAGCTTGTACCATCAACAATTGCCGGACTTCCTGGGCGATGGCAACCGCTCGTTCCCTCGGAACGGTTCGGTGCAATCGGAGTCCCACAATTGCGTTTTGACCAACCATTACTACGCTGGCCGTATCCACACCCTGAACGGACTGTGCCAGGTCGGCTACCCGGTCGGCCGTCATCCCTGCGGAATAGGGTTGTGTCATATCCCGGTACCCTCCGCCAAGAGGAGCCAGGTTGGTCAAGTTAACAGGCGGATTGTTGATGTTATTGTGACCGGATAACCATGCTCGGTCACCGTCTCCATCAATGTCGATTCCCCGGTTTTCATAAAGAGGTTCGGTATTCGGTATTGTTTGCATCCGGCCGTTAAGTCCCGGATTTCCACCACAACCTGCCAGTACCCCAATGGTCATTGTACCGAGAACAGTCCATGCGATCCATTTGCCGGCTCGCACAACACCACCTCCTTCGGGTAATGGTAGCTTTCCCGAAGAAGGCCGTCATCACTATGGGAAAATCAGGCTGGTTATGCTTCCTTGGCCAGTTCGTGCGGAACTTCGTGGCAATGACGACAGCGTGCTTCATAACTTTCTGCAGCCCCGATTTGAATAATCGGATCGCTGTATAACGCCGGTCGACCGTCAATCAAACGTTGAGTGCGGCTGGCCGGATTTCCGCATTTTACACAAATGGCTTGCAGTTTATCGACATATTCGGCTAAAGACATCAAAACGGGCATAGGCCCAAACGGCTCACCGCGGAAATCTTGGTCAAGCCCCGCCAAAATTACACGCTTTCCGCTATTCGCAAGCTCCATCACCAAATCAACGATTCCCTCATCCATAAATTGAACTTCATCAATTGCAATAACTTCCGTGTCCGCTTCAATCAACGATCTTAAGTGGGCACAATCTTTCACGGCTGCCGCTTCTTCTTTCTCTCCCGCATGAGATACGACCGCCGTAATATGGTAACGATTGTCAATCGCTGGCTTGAAGACCTGCACTTTTTGCTTCGCAATCCGTGCACGTTTGGTCCGGCGGATCAGCTCCTCACTTTTGCCGGAAAACATACTGCCACAGATCACTTCAACCCAGCCCAATCGTTTGATGTAATTCAAAAAAATCGCTCCCGTCGCTTTTAAGTTTCCCCTATTACATTCGACAGAATACCACCAAATCCTCTCCTATGACAGAAAACGCCACCCAACGGATGGCGTCTCATTATTAACGACTGTATTTCTTTTTGAACTTCTCAACACGACCGCCGGCATCTACGAATTTCTGCTTACCGGTGAAGAACGGGTGACAAGCGGAGCAAATCTCCACGCGGAGGTTTTCTCTAACAGAACCGGTTTCGAATTTGTTGCCGCAAGCGCAAGTTACAGTCGTGAGTTTGTAATCCGGATGAATTCCTTGTTTCATGAAGTTTCACCTCTCTCCGGCTATAGATGTGGCCATAGCCTAAAATAAGCCCATCAAAGTGACGGTTGTAAACAGACAATAGCAATTATACCATTTCACCACCATGCTTGCAAGAAAACAATTTCCCTCTCTCCATTCGCAGGATTGCAGGTCCGAACATTCGTGCAATCTCGTCCTGATGGGTGATTAAAAGCGTAGGGATGTTCAAATTCGTGATGACTTCCTGGACAAGCGGCAAAACCTTGCTTACTGTATCAGAATCCAACGCTGAAAATGGCTCATCCAGAAGAAGCAACTCGGGTTCCATCAGCAAAGCCCGCCCAATCGCGACGCGCTGCTGCTCGCCGCCGGACAGATCACGCGGCATCCGGTTAAGAAGGGGAAGAATCCCTAACCGTTCCGCTGTACTTTCAAGCAATTGAACACCCGGGTCTTTCTGAGAACGCCAGATGCCCCGAGCGAACAGCAGGTTTTGTCTCACGCTCATATGTGGAAACAACGCATACTCCTGAAGCACATACCCGATTCTGCGCTTATGAATCGGGACATTCACACCTTGTTCTTTGGAAAAAAGGGTCTTGTTCCCCAGCCGAATCTCCCCTTCATCCGGTGTTTGAATGCCGGCGATACATTCCAGAAGGGTGGTTTTGCCCGCGCCCGAGGGACCCGAAATTACATGGACTGTCCGCTCCAGTTCAAACTCCACCTCAAGCGAAAAGTCAGGAAGCCGCTTCCCTATTTGACACTTAAGCACGAAGTCTTCCCCCTTGTTTTGCGCTCTGGGCACGTCCCCATCTCTTAATCAGAAACACCAGCACAAACGACAGTACCGTCATAATCCCGACAAACCAGGTAACCTCCTCCATCTGCCCCGCCTCCACCGCCGTAAACACAGCCAACGGGATGGTTTGCGTAACCCCGGGAATGTTCCCTGCCAACATCAAAGTAGCCCCGAATTCTCCGAGTGCACGCGCAAACGTGAGTACGATGCCGGACAAGAAACCGGGTAATGCCAATGGCAGAGTTACCTGCACGAAAGTTCTGATTCGTCCCGCTCCGAGCGACATACTTGCAAGTTCCAGCTTGCGGTCCACGGCAGCGAAACCCGCGCCGGCACTTTGATACATCAAGGGAAAAGCAACGACTGCAGCCGCAATCACAGCCCCCGCAAACGAAAAAGGAATCTCGATTCCAAACGAGGCCAACATTTCACCGACAGGGCCTTTTTTCCCCAAAAACCACAATAACAAAAATCCGGTAATCGTAGGCGGTAAAACCATCGGCAGCAGGAACAGGGAATCCAAGAGCTCTTTGAATGGAAGACGTGTTTGCTGCATCCACCTGGCCGTAAGCATTCCAAGCACTGCGACAATAAGAGTAGCCAGTCCCGCGACTTGCAAAGAAAGCCATACCGGCGTCCACATCACGATCACCGCTGCACCTGGAACGCCGCTTTTGCAAACTTCTCTTTACCGGCGGGGGATTCTAACGATTTCAAAAAGTCCCTGGCCTCAGTCGCATGTTTGCTGTCTTTTAAAACCGCCATTGGATAGCGGATCGGGTCATGCAGCTTCTCATCGATCTCCAGAGCGACATGAACCTTGTCATCTGATACCGCATCCGACCGGTACACAATCCCCGCTTCCACATTTTCTGACGAGACATGGGTTAACACATTGCGAACTGAGTTTCCAAATACGAACTTCGGCTGCAAATCCGCCCAAAGCCCGATTTTCTCAAGCGCTTGTTTTGCATACCTGCCTGCCGGGACAGTTGTCGGTTCCCCGATGCCGATCCGTTTGAATTCCGGATTTTTCAATGTACCCAAATCCTTAATAATAGGTCTCCCTTCCGGGACAATCACGACCAACCGGTTGCTGAGAAACTTTGTAATCGAATCCTGTTCGACCAGATTTTTGTTCACCAGCTCTTCCATTTCTTTTTCCCCGGCGGAGAGAAACAGGTCAAAAGCTGCCCCCTGTTCAATCTGACGGGCCAATGCGCCGCTCGAACCGGATGTGATTTGAATTTTAACATCGCGATGCTCCGCTTCATAATTCCAGGCCAAACGTTTCACAACGGGCTCCAGGGAGGAAGCAACCCCCATCAGCAGAACCTTTTTATTTTCTTGCTGCTCGGCTTGTCCACCGCATCCTGTCATAAGCAGAAGGGCAAAACTAAGCAGAAAAGCCAATCCTTTTTTCATAGTTTGTTCTCCCTCCTCGTCTCGGATATCAGCGACGACTACTGTGTTCGAGTTCGGCGAAGCTCTTTCGGAGGTATATGCGTAAACGAACCGATCACCGTGTTCGGGCATTCCGCACGGAAAATCTCCATCATCTGCTTCATCCCGTAGATCTCACCGCGGGGCTTGGGAATATTGGACAAGTAATATTCCGGGTCAATATTCAAGTTTCGCATCTGAATCAAGCGAATCCCGTTTGTGTTGATAAATTCGATCATCGCTTCCATTTCTTCTTCACGATCGGTCACACCAGGAAACACCAAATAGTTAATCGACGTATAGACTCCTTTGTCAGCGGCGTATCGGGCCGAAGCCGCCACATCTTCCACACCATAACCACGCGGCCGGTAATAGGCATTATAATGCTCAGGAATGGCGGAGATCGTAGAGATTCGCATCAAATCCAGGCCGGCGTTTACAATCTCCCGAATCATCGGAGTCAATCCGGCATTGGTGTTGATATTTATAAATCCTTTGTCTGTAATCGCCCTTGTTTTGCGAATCGCTTCCGCAATATCGATTCCCCTCGTCGAAGGCTCACCCTCACAGCCTTGTCCAAAGGAAATAATCGCATCGTCAGAAGCCCCCAGGTGATTCACCATCACTTCCACCATTTCCTCCACAGCGGGTTTAAAATTCATCCGCACCTGCGGTGACGGGAACAGGGAATCCTCCGGCTGCTCCGAGATACAGCCCACGCACCCCGCATTGCAGGTAGAAGAAACCGGCAGCGCTCCTTCCCAGCGCATCAGAAAAGTATTTTGGGAAGTAAGGCATCCGTATTCCAAAGAACAATTGCTTAAATGTTTATAGATCCTGTTTTCCGGATACCTGTTAAGAACTTCCTGCACTTTCTGCTCCACATTTTCGAAATTGAGAGGGTTCCAACGCTCTTTCTCATCGTCGGTCGGATCGGCTGCCACAAAGAATTTTCCTTCTTTCCAAACAACGGCCGTATAGCCAAAAAGGGGCAGCGGATCAGCGCCCTCCCTTTTTGCATATCCGGGCAAGAGGAGACGGGTAAACCCTTGCGGCAGCAAGGCGCCGACAGCGGTCGCCCCGTCCGGAACCGCCACCGTCTTTTCGCTCTTGTCGATTCCCAAAGCTCTTGTGCCGGGAAGAGAAACGAGAGTAGCCCCCTCCGGAAACGGAATCAGCTCTTCTTCATAAATATCGGTCAACAGATCCCCTGTCCGTCCCAAGGGCAGTAATTCCGGTTCCTCGAAAATCCGTCCGTTTTGATCGGCATATACAAGATGCATTTGCATCGTCCTTTCTTCAAACTTCTTTTATACTATACCATACCATACCATACTGTAGAAAAAGCTCCCCGAGAAATTCGGAGAGCTTCTTCACACCGGCAGGGTGATTTCCACAACAGTGCCTTTATCCACTTCACTGTCGATGGTGATATTGCCTCGATGTTCCTGTATAATTTTGTAACTCACCATTAAACCAAGACCCGTTCCTTTTTCCTTTGTGGTGTAGAATGGTTCTCCCAATTTGGGAATTCGTTCAGGAGGAATGCCCATTCCCTGGTCTATAAAGCGGATTGAAACCTGATTCCTGTCCTGAAGCTTTACCTGGATCTCGATGTTCCCGCCGGTTGGCATCGCTTCAATCGCATTCTTAAGTATATTGACGAATACCTGCTTCAGTTGATTCTCTTCACAGGTAATATAGGGAATATCAGATGAAAAGTCCGTTTTAATTTGTACGTTGTTCAGGATAGCTTGCCCATCAAGCAGAGAAATCACATCCAGAAGCATCATGTTGAGGTCTTTCCGTTGGAAATTCACCGCTTGCGGTTTGGCCAGGTAGAGAAACTCGTTCACAATGAAGTTGATCCGGTCGAGTTCTGTAAGCATCACCTGAAAATATTGTTGATGATCGGCCGTTTGTGTTTGTGATTGCAGTAATTGAACGAACCCCCGCAATGCGGTTAAAGGATTTCGAATTTCATGGGCAACCCCGGCCGCCATTTGTCCAACGAGGGACAGCTTATCCGATTTTTGCAGCAGTTCCTCCGCTTTCTTCAGCTCCGATCGATCCCGTCCAACAAATATAATGCTCTGAAGCTCCCCATTTTCGTTTGTCACCGGAATAAAATAGGCTTCTATTGTAACCCAATGCCCGTCCTTATGCTTATGACGAAATTCCAGTCCGACCGGTATTTTTTCTGCTTCTGTTCTTGCTAATGCTTGCTGGCAGCCGATCAAGTCGTCCGGATGGATGCAGTCGATCCTCCGCTTCCCGACGTATTCTTCCGGCGTGAAGCCTAGTACGGTTCGAATCGAAGGAGAGGCATATTGGAATATACCCTGTGGGTCGGTAACTCCAATCATATCCGTCATATTCTCCGCGATGAGCCTGTATTTGGCTTCACTTTCACGAAGAGCTTCTTCCACCCGCTTTTTCTCCGTAATATCCCGTACGATCCCGGCAAACGCAATTACATCGCCATTTGCATCCCGGATCGGTGAGATCGTGACGCTAATATTGATTGGTTGTCCATCCTTATGCAGCGCACGGCATTCAAAGCCTGTAATACGGCCCCCAGCCAGCACTTCTTGATGGAGTTTTTCCACCACCGGTATGTATTCTTCCGGTACTGACGGCAATTTGCGGCCAATCACTTCCTCAGCCGTCCACCCCAACATGTTCTGCCACGCATTATTCACCTGCAGTACGTTATATTGGAGGTCCAAAATAATGATTCCGTCGGATGTATTATTCACGAACGATTCCAATGTTTCTTTGGTTGCACGAAGTTCCTCTTCCGCCTGCTTCTGCTTCGTAATATCGGTCATTATTCCATAGAACCCAACGACCTGATCATGCAGCAGGATAGGAGCCGTCTTGACCCGAACATCAATGAGATGGCCTGTTTTATGTATGATTTTGGTTTCATATAACTGGGGCTCGCCTTTGACGGATCTGGCGAAATGTTCACGTACTTGTTCACGACCTTCATCCGTGACCAACTGCATGCAATTTAGACCGATCAATTCCGCAATACGGTACCCCGTAATTTTTTCACATACCGGGTTTGCTGTAAGAATGTTTCCCGACAAATCAAACGAAAAGATGGCGTCAGGGTTATGTTCGACTAATGATTTATAACACTCCGCACTTTCTTCCAACTGTTTCTCATAGAGCTCCATCTTAAACAGATTTCGGTAAAGGATGCCATACAGCATAATTGCGGTAAGTAAAACCGTAAATAAACCTTTGGCTGTTTGTAAATGTGTCAGCAGTTCAATATCTGAAACATAAAGTTTTAAAATGTGATCGGTCACGGGAATCCAAAGCCCAAGCGCTAGAACATAACAGAGAACCAAATAAATCATGATTCGTTTTCTGCGAGTGAGTTTCAAAGATGTTAAACGGTGTGTCATTGCCATGTTCCCCTTTTTTACACAGAAAAATACCAACCAGTTAGTAAAATGCTATGTGTTTTCTATATTCGCTAATACTTTTGCAGATTCCTTGAATTTTTATGGATTTTTATAGAGAAAATTCCTCCAGAAAAAACAAAGCCCCCGTTTGTAACAAACGGGGCACTTGTATTTTGGAAGGTTTAGATTACTTCGCTCGAGATAATTCCTTGGCTTCTTTTATCCCTTCAAGGGTTGCTAGAAATTCTTCATTGCTTTTGGTATCCCGCAGCTTACGCAAGAAAATTTCCGTAAAATCCGGATTCTCCGACATCGACTTGCGAAGCGCCCATACCTTATCAAGTTCTTCCTGTGTCAAAAGCATTTCTTCTCGGCGCGTGCCAGAACGACGAATATCAAGCGCCGGGAAAATTCGCTTTTCAGCCAACCTGCGATCGAGCATCAGTTCCATATTCCCCGTGCCTTTAAACTCCTCATAAATTACATCATCCATCCGCGATCCCGTCTCAACAAGAGCCGTTGCAAGGATAGTAAGCGATCCGCCCTCTTCTATATTCCGGGCAGCACCAAAGAAACGCTTCGGACGATGGAACGCAGCCGGATCGATACCCCCTGACAGCGTTCTGCCCGAAGGAGGAATCACCAGGTTATAGGCACGAGCCAAACGAGTGATGGAATCAAGCAGGATCACGACATCTCTACCGTGCTCAACCAATCGCATTGCCCGCTCAAGAACCAGTTCAGCCACCTTGATATGATGTTCGGGGACCTCATCAAATGTGGAAGCTACTACTTCCCCCCTCACGGAGCGCTGCATATCGGTTACTTCCTCAGGACGCTCATCAATCAGAAGAACAAATAAATCGATATCGGGATGATTCAGAGAAATGGAATTCGCAATCTCTTTCAGAAGCAACGTCTTGCCAGCTTTTGGAGGGGCAACAATCAATCCGCGTTGACCAAGTCCGACAGGAGCCAATAAATCTATGATTCGAGTCGATAGTTTATCGGGAGTCGTTTCCATCACTAGTTTCTTCTGAGGAAAGAGAGGGGTAAGCGCAGGGAAATGCACCCGTTCCGAAGCAGCTTGAGGAGTGGATCCGTTCACCGCGTTTACTTGCAAGAGCCCGAAATACCGTTCGTTCTCCTTAGGAGGCCTGACCTTGCCGGAAACCTTGTCTCCGGTTCGCAAATCAAATCTTCGAATTTGCGAGGCGGCTACGTAAATGTCTTCGTTGCTTGGGAGATAGCCGATCGGCCTTAGGAATCCATAGCCTTCATGCATGATTTCCAGAATTCCTTCCATGAACATGAGACCTTCTTTTTCTGCCTGTTTTCGCAGGATCGCAAAGATAAGTTCTTTCTTCTTCAGACTGCCATATGCCGGAATCTCGTACTCTTTTGCAAGCTTGTACAATTCCGTCAACTTTTTGGCTTCAAGTTCTTCTATCAGCAAACAATGTCACCTTCAATCTAATGGGACCCACGGAAGTGATGGGAAAACCTGTCTTCGTGGGAACCCAAAATCATCTGTAAGACTCTTTATGCGATTTTATCTTTCCTATTATATCATGATTACCGGGACGTTCCTATCTTATTCAGTCAAAAATGAAACATGACTGATCTGTCCGCAAAAAATTAAACAAGCACGAGGTGCGGCTTCTTATTCAATTGATGACGGGCTTCCACAAAGCGAACCGTCCCGGTCTTTGCCCGCATGACCAGCGAGTGCGTCATGGCCCGGTCATTCCCCAAATACCGAACACCTCTCAGCAGTTCGCCATCTGTCACACCGGTTGCCGCAAAGATTGCATCATCCCCACGAATCAGATCGTCCATCATCAGAACCTGTTCGGGATTCGCCAGTCCCATTTCCTTGCAGCGTTCGATTTCCGCCTGGTTGGATGGTTTTAATCTGCCTTGCAGCTCACCGCCAAGACATTTGAGCGCCGCAGCTGCCAACACTCCTTCCGGCGCTCCGCCTGTACCAAACATGATATCAACTCCGGTGTCTTCAAATGCCGTGTTGATCGCAGCGGCAACATCCCCGTCGGAAATCAGTTTAATTCGGGCGCCCGCTGAACGAATTTCTTCGATGATCGGCAGGTGACGATCTCGGTCCAGAAGGATCGCTACCACATCCGAAATATTT
This sequence comes from Effusibacillus consociatus, assembly GCF_042652925.1. Lineage (NCBI taxonomy): Bacteria > Bacillati > Bacillota > Bacilli > Caryophanales > Alicyclobacillaceae > Effusibacillus > Effusibacillus consociatus. Next base: position 6,862 of record NZ_JBHSHC010000130.1, on the reverse strand, counting down.
TTATTCGCCGCTTTGGCTACTTCTTTGAGATTTTCCTTCACCGGAGCATCAATATGAATCCGGCCGGCAGCCTTCGGGCCTACCGCAATCTTCTCCATATACATATCCGGAGCGTGAAGCATCGTACCCCGCGGGGACACCGCAACAACGGTAATTGCGTTCCAAAGTCCTTTTGCGACAATGTTGGTTCCTTCCAGCGGATCGACAGCTACGTCAACCTTCAAGCCGTCGCCGTTCCCCTGGCCTAATTTTTCACCTATATAAAGCATCGGGGCCTCATCCATCTCACCTTCCCCAATTACGACCACTCCGTCCATGTTGACCGATTCAAAAACGGCCCGCATTGCGGTTGTGGCTGCGTTGTCCGCTTCATTCTTCTTCCCGGTTCCCATCCACCTTGCGGAAGCGAGTGCCGCAGCCTCCGTCACACGCACAATTTCCAATGCCAACTCACGTTCCAATTGAAAGCCCCTCCCGAGCAAGTTTATGCAATATAGTATATCACATATCCATCATTGTGCTACCGAAATGAGTTCGACAAAACCCGGCAGGAACTGCCATGATAGATGTGGAATTCCTTGAGAAAAGATTATTGAGAGGAGGATCCCGGGTGGCTTTACTTCGCAGCAAAAAAGCACTGATGCTCTACCCGCTCATTCTCTCCCTGTTTACCACAACCATTGGCCTTGGAATCATCCTGAAACCCAAAGAAGGCTGGACTGTATGGGCAGGACAAGCATGGGAAGCCTTCAAGGGAACAACAGCTATGACGGCGAAACCCGTCAATACACCCACCAGCCCAACGGTTGAATATCGTGTCGATGCAGAACTCGAAGTTGCGAATTCCAACATACACGGGGTTGCTTCCATAACCGTTCCAAACTCTCCCGATGATACGCTTCTGTTTTATCTCTATCCTTCGACCCACAAACCGATTGAAATCAAACAGGTGCTGGTGAACGGCGGGGCCGTTCGGTTCCAAGCGACCCCCGATCACTTGCTTGTGCCCGTTAAGGCAAAAGGGGAGACTGCCAATGTCCAAATTCAATTTTCCACTCCAATACCGGCTGCGGGGACACGGTTAGGCCAGCAAAACGGGGTATGGTCTCTTACCTATTGGTACCCGATTCTCGGCGTTCGCGACAAGGGGGCCTGGATCCCTCGCCCTCATCCGCATCCGTTTGGCGACCCTTTCCTGATGGACTTGTCCTCTTACCAAGTTCGTTTAAAACACCCGCAAGATTTTGTGTGGTTTGCGAGTGGGGCTTTGGTCTCATCCACTATAGAAAACGGAATGGCCGTTTCGGAATGGAAAGCTGACAGCTTGCGAAGTTTTGCGTTAATTGGCGGTAGCGGATGGGACGTGGCCACATGGCGATCCCCGGAAGGGGTCGATGTAAAAATTGCTGTTCGCAATCCCCGTCACCTGCCTGAATTAAAAACCCTAGCTGAAGCTGCCGTGAAAACTTACACAAAACGATTTGGAGCTCTGGCGTATCCTTATTACTCCGTTGTTGAGATGCCAACCGGCACTGTATTCGCCCACGAATACCCCAATCTCGCTCTCTTCTCGCAGGAAATTTGGAATTGGACGAATGGAGAACATTGGATCGCCCATGAAATTGCACACGGATGGTGGTTTTCTTCGGTCGGGACACATAAGGCATTGGACCCTTGGCTCGACGAGGGACTGGCTGACTATGCGTCATTGCTATACAACGAAGCAAAATACGGAAGAGATGCTTACAACGAAGCCATCGCCCGTTACTGGACGATGTTTCGGGACGGCAAAAGCAATGCTCCCCACAGTTTTGGACGATCGGTGAATGTTCAGGACGAGAGTGCCGATCAACCGTACGCGAATTTTTCTAACGAGGCGGACTACTATTACCTGATGTATCTTAGACCGGCTTTGATGTACCATGACTTAAGAATGTCGATGGGTGATCCGAAATTCTTCGATTTCCTGCAGCAGTTTTACCTGAAAAACCGAAAAAGCACAGTAACCCGAGCAGACCTGGAAGAATCATTGAGCAAAGTCGATCCCCATGCGTTACCCCGTTTGAAATTATGGCTGGATGCACCTAACAAAGAGTTGATCGAGCACGTGAAGACAAGGTTTACAAATCCATGATAATAGAAAAGGGGACTGGTGATCAGCCCCTTCTTGTTTTGTACTGTTTTAGTAGCCTGCGATTTCTTCACTGAAGATTCCGCCGCTGGAGTCGAATGCCCTTCCCCGCTTCATTTGTTTAAACAAAAGCTTTTCACATTCCTCAACCGGGAGCGGCCTGCTGAACAGATAGCCCTGCACAGCTTCACACCGCTGGTCACGGAGGAAATCAAGCTGTGCTTGTGTTTCCACTCCTTCTGCAATCACGCAAAGATGTAAACTTCTGGCCATTCCGATGATTGTCGATACAATCGCAGCATCATATTCATCGTTCGTAACATCTCGCACAAAGGATTTGTCTATTTTTAACGTATCGATCGGGAACTTCTTCAGGTAGCTAAGAGAAGAATAGCCGGTTCCGAAATCGTCTATGGCAATGTGCACTCCCAGCATTTTCAGAGCATTCAGCCGCTCAATACAGTCGTTGATATTCTGCAGCGCATTCCCCTCTGTAATTTCCAACTGCAAATAGCCAGGTGAAAGTCCAGTAACAGCCAAAATTCCGGAAACAGTTTCAACCAGTTCCTCCTGCAGTTGGCACCCTGAAAGGTTCACCGATACTTGCAGCGGCGGGAACCCCGCATCCTGCCACGCTTTATTTTGGGTGCATGCCTTTCGCAGCACCCACTCGCTGATAGGCCCGATCAATCCCGTTGCTTCCGCCAAAGGAATAAAATCCGCCGGAGACAGCAGTCCCAATTCGGGATGTTCCCAACGAATCAACGCCTCAAAACCGGATATTCTGCCTGTTTCGGTATCCACCAGCGGCTGATAATATATCGAGAACTCCTCTCTTTCCAACGCTTTACGAAGAGCGTTCTCCATTACCAACTGCTGCAAAGACTCTTCATTCATGATCGAATTGTAAAGTTGGCAATTATTTTTGCCGGATTCTTTTGCGCGATACATAGCTGTATCCGCATGTTTCATTAGTGTTTCGGAATCATCGCCGTCATCAGGATAAAGAGCAATTCCAATACTCGCCGTGATGCGGAATTCATGCCCTTCAAGCTTGAAAGGCTGTTCAAGTTCCTGCAGGATGTTCCGGGCGATCTTAAGAATATCATCGGCTTGTCCAATTTCCGACAATAGAATCGTAAACTCGTCGCCGCCCATCCGGGCTACCGTATCAGACTTGCGGACACACCCCGTTAAACGTTTCGCCACCAGCCTAAGCAAGGTGTCACCGACTGCATGTCCAAGAGTATCGTTAATGTTTTTGAACCGGTCCATATCCAGAAACATTACGGCCAGCCTGTGGTTGTGTCGCTTTGCATGGGCCAGTGCCATTGTCAAACGATCCTTAAACAGTCTCCGATTCGGCAATTCGGTCAGCGCGTCATGATAAGCCATGTGGTTAATTAATTCCTCAGCTCTTTTTCGCTCTGTAATGTCCTTTGCAATCCCATAGACTCCGACGATTTTACCACGAACCACAATGGGAAGATTGGTCACATTCAATTCCACCCGGTGTCCATCCTTATGATGAGCGGCAATTTCATAGTTCTGCGGAACCCCCCGGGCCGCCTCCATAAAACGTTCGATTGTTTTTTTGATATCTTCCTTGGCCACTATAGATCGGATATGTGTAACGCCAAGATCTTCTGTCGTATAACCCAAGATCTTTTGCGTTGCGGGATTTGCACCAAGAAATTTCCCTTTTAAATCGTACCAGTAAACGGCATCCGGGTTATGTTCATAAAGTGACTTGTACCGCTGGTCGCTTTCTTCCAACCTTTCTTCTTTCGACGCAATCTGCTTGAAATATTGACTTGAGAAAAAAATGATGACCAGCAGAAAAAATCCGTTATAAATCACTTCAAAAAGCAATTGACCCAAGTCACTGACAGTTACAAGTCGGGATAAAACAACTGTCGACACCAGAATGGGAAGCGCCAGTTCAGACAACTTCCGGCGGAATTTTTGGACAAAAGACGCCTGGGAAACAGTTGCCATAATTCCGATAAATAACAAGCTGTTCACAATCTCAAACGCAGACACTGCTAACACTACTTGCAGGACCAAATTGAAATTTTCGGTCAACCGAATTACTGCAAGTGCAGCCCCGGCGCTCACAAAAAACATTCCGAGCGTGACAAAATACCGAAACCATTTGATCTTTCGCGGGGAACCCGATTCTTTTAGAAACAAGATCAAAGTGCCGATGATAAAAGCAAATACACATGATTGAAAATCAAAGGCAAACAACAAGTAAAGAAGTCCGATGCTTCCGGCACTGTACAAATCTTTGCTGGGCATTCGGATCGGGAAGAGATCCAACAGAGCAATCAATGCGGTGACCAGGAGAAATTCAGCCAAACGGTCAGTCGAAACCCCTGGTATGTATGCCATAAAAGAGTATACTCCCAACGAGAAAAGGGTTGTTGTATACCAGTTTATGTCTTTCATAAATTTAACCCCTTTTTGGAGGAATGCTGCACTATTCTGATTATAGCAAATTGAATCCTTTTACCACTAGCTCAGCGCCAGTTGTGCAACAAATGTGAACGAAAGAGTGGGCTTTCCATACGAAATTCGGTAATATGGTAATATATAGAGGCATTTAAAAGGCAGGTATTGAATTGTGGAACATCTGATCAATAAGCGGGTAAAAGACATACAAATCTCAGGCATACGGAAATTCTCCAACCTGGTTGCCAACTACAAGGACGCAATCTCACTTACCATCGGACAACCCGATTTTCCTACTCCAGAACATATTAAGGAGGCTGGAAAGGTCGCGATTGCGGCCAACAAAACCACTTACACATTGAACGCAGGACTGCTGGAGCTTCGTCAGGCGGCGGCCAATTTTTTGCGCACAAAGTATAAGCTGGCCTACCGGCCGGAGGATGAAATTATTGTCACCAACGGAGCAAGTGAAGCAATTGACATCACGCTGCGTACCATTTTGGAAGACGGAGCGGAAGTGATTCTGCCGGGCCCCGTGTACCCGGGTTATGAGCCAATTATCAAAATGTGCGGTGCCGTCCCCGTATACGTCGATACAACCGGCAACGGCTTTAAGTTAAGTGCGGATCTGCTTCGGGATAAAATTACGGAACATACACGCGCTGTGATTCTTCCCTACCCATCGAATCCAACCGGATGCGTCATGACGGAGAATGATCTGGGGGGTATTGCAGACCTGCTTCAGGACAAGGAGATTTTTGTCATTTCAGACGAGATCTACAGTGAGTTAATCTACAACGGCACGCACGTTTCGATCGCGTCCATCCCTCCGATGCGGGAGAAAACCATTGTAATTAACGGACTGTCAAAGTCGCATTCCATGACAGGATGGCGAATCGGATTTACGTTCGCACCAGTTTATCTCACACAACACATGTTGAAGGTGCACCAGTACAACTCCACCTGCGCCAGCACCATCAGTCAGCATGCGGCGATTGAGGCGTTAACGGCAGGGATTGACGATGCCGAAATGATGAAACAGGAATATAAGGCTCGACGGGACTTTGTGTACGATCGCCTCCTGGCATTGGGATTTGATGTTGAAAAACCGGACGGTGCGTTTTACATCTTCCCGTCCATCAAGCAGTTTCATATGAAGTCCTTTGAATTCGCAGCCAAGCTGTTGGAGGAACAGCGGGTTGCCGTTGTACCGGGCGATGCATTCTCCCAACTCGGTGAAGGATATATCCGGATCTCCTACGCGTATTCGATGGATATCCTCGAAGAGGGTATGAATCGGATCGAGAGGTTCGTGAAGGGGAGATCGTGATGAAAAGAATCTCAACGGTTCTAATCATCTAGAAAAGCCTCTGGCTAGTCGAATCCGGAATTTACTCCTGGAGAATCTCTTAGTAAAATGTTTTACTTACTGTCGTTACCTTTTCAGCACAAAAATTACCCATCCCTAATGAGACAACCGCCTTATACTAGAAACCATCATTCTGTTGCAACTGCTGTTTCTAAAACTACTTACTCTTATTATCGATTCTTTTAATCTCTTTTGTAACAGGATCGATTACAACGAGCAACTCCTCACCATGACTATCAGGTGAAGGAAATATTGCAAAATGCCAAAAATCTTCAAATGCCCTAATAACAACTATTGGCTTGCTGTGCTTATCAATTACATTGGAATCCAGTTGCTTTTCCACTACTCCAAACACATCGTCGAGGTCTAAATTCCATTTTGCAATATTTATCATCGTGTCGTCTAATTTGTCACTACCATAAGCTTGAAACCTTACTATTGATTGCTTATCTAAATCAATTTCAACATAGCAAACAGCATGCGGTAGACCGATTAAAGATTTATTTTTTACATAATACCTATAAGCAATCACCCCCTTCCTATTTTTTATTGCATCTTTTCCTTCAAACCTCACAACAACATAAGACAATTCTGCGTCTTTTCGCCACTCTGACGCTCGTTTATTCGCAAACGGTAACCCTTCTTTAATTGTTGAAATACTGTGTGGCAAAGGAATGATAGTTTTATCATCAATGTCTTTTCTGGTCCAATGTGTTTTATCAGCGTTTATTGTTCCAATTACTGCTGCAGGTAAGATGAATACAATCAACAGCACTGATAAAACAATATATATTTTTTTAAGCATTCCCTCACCTTCCCAAAGGATTAGTATATAAAGTTGCTCTTAAGCCCCGTAATCAAGTTGGACAACCTCCGAAATAAGAGCGATACTATACGTAGGAGGATTG
>NZ_JBHSHC010000129.1:0-879 GCF_042652925.1 Effusibacillus consociatus | reverse complement strand
AGTGGTTGGTAACTACAAACCCCCACAGTGGACTTTCACCACCTAGTTAATCGCCATGCGTGGCGCACAAAAAAAAGCCCGTCAACATTGACGGGCTTGACTTTTAAGGAGCCGGAACAGGATTCGGGTTCGCAGGTATTTCCTTAGATACTGCCTTCATAATTGCATAAACCTGTTCAATATCTTTCAATAGTTCATCAGCAGTCTTGCCTTCTTTATTTGCTTTGACCCGTTCAATAATTTCATGGGCGGGCTGAAGTTTTTCAATAAGATATTGGTATTTGCCATTCATGCCGACTTTTAAATACTGCTCTTGCATTGCTACATCTACTTCAGCACCATCAATTTTTTCCTTGAGCTTCTGTTCTGATGTTGGCGGATTAAGTTGCTTTTCTAACTGCCCGATTTCTACACTTTTTTGTTTTAGCAGTCGTCCTTTATTTTCGCTCACTTGTGGGTCTTTAATGGTTTTCAGTTCTTCGTCCGCGATTCTGAATTCGTTTTTCAGTTGCACGAGTTTTTCAGCCATAGGATTATTTTCTGCATAGGCGCTGTATCCTGCAAAAGCAACGACAGCAAGGAGTGTGCCGCTAAGGATTGCTAATACGTTCTTTTTCTTGTCCATTTCATCATTCCTCCTTCTTTACCATGCCGCTTGTTTGATACGATAGGTCACAAACAACCTCCTGACTATTTAGACAAGAATAAATCGTTTCGGTTACATAGCAATTTTTCCCACAAAGTATTTAGCATTCGACAAATAAGCATTCGACAAATAAGATCCCCATGCTGCTTCTCAGCACCAGCAGAAGATCCCCATGCTGCTTCTCAGCACCAGCAGAAGGATGAAAATAACCTCATGTCGAACTGAATTCATGC
>NZ_JBHSHC010000128.1:0-60385 GCF_042652925.1 Effusibacillus consociatus | reverse complement strand
CTCACGGAATTGGGCGCAGCAGTTGCGGCAAGACAAAGGGGCCGTACCGCGCAAGTTCCGGGAAGCGTTGGATCAAGTGATTCCGGAGGCAGAAAAGTGGCTCTGCACCATTGAGAATACAACGGAACTTGTAAAGGAAGGGTATCTGTTGAAAGAGTCCAACCTTGTGAACCAATTCCAGGATCAAATTGGAGAATTGATCCCCCAAAAAGCCGTTGTTCATATGAGTTAGGGGAGAAAAAGATGTCGTCGAGCGGAATTCTAGTAGACTATCAAAATGAAATTGCAATTGTAAAACTCAATAATCCCAGTCGGGCCAATGCCCTTAGTCGCTTTTTGGTTGAAGATCTGGCTTATCATGTTGATATTTTAGCAAAGAATCAAACTCTTCGCGCAGTGGTATTCTCAGCAGGGGAGAGCAAGGCCTTTTGTGCCGGTGCTGATTTAAAAGAAAGACAAACGATGAACGAAATTGAAATTGTTTCCTATGTAGAGCTGTTAAGAGAAACGTTTCATCAGATTGCAGGACTGCCGATGCCTACCATCGCGGCAATTAAAGGATTGGCTCTAGGCGGGGGATGTGAGCTGGCTCTTGCTTGTGATTTGCGTGTCATGGAAGAGGATGCGTTAATTGGTCTAACGGAAGTTTCATGGGGAATTATCCCCGGGGCAGGGGGCACACAGCGGCTCTCCCAGCTTGTAGGAGTGGCGAAGGCAAAGGAACTGATTTTTACAGCCAGAAAATTACGTGCGGATGAGGCTGAAAAAATAGGCTTGATTGAACAGGTCTGTCACGTCGGTGAATCTGAAAAGAAAGCGCTTGAATTGGCTGGTGAGATTGCAAAAAATGCACCTGTCGCTGTTCGATTGTCAAAAGCAGCGATTCACAGTTATGAGGCTGATCATTTAGAAAATGGACTGAAAGCGGAATGGAGCTATTATCAACAAACGATTCCAACTCGAGATCGCTTAGAGGGATTAGCTGCATTTAGGGAAAAACGTTTACCGATCTATACAGGAGAATAATTATCCACTTAAACCAGGAGGGATTTACAATGACAGTTGAGACATTGAAAAAACAAAATCTTACGTTGGTAAAAGATAATGGGATTGCAGAAATTCATTTGCACGTAAACAAAACAAACGCTTACAGCCTAGACTTTTACAAAGAATTGAATGCAGCGATTGACGAGATTCGATTTGATCCCGAGATCAAGGCAGTTGTCTTGATGAGTGACATGCCGAAGTTCTTCTCCGCAGGAGCAGACATTAACTTTCTGAAAGAGGCAGAACCCCGCTTTAAGACTCAATTCTGCTTGTTCTGCAATGAAACATTGGACAAAATCGCCCGTTCTCCACAAATTTATATTGCCTGCCTGGAAGGTCATACGGTTGGCGGCGGTCTGGAAATGGCACTCGGTTGCGACCTTCGCTTCATGGGGGATCAAGCGGGTAAGATCGGTCTTCCCGAAATCACTCTTGGGGTATTGGCCGGAACGGGCGGAACCCAGCGTTTAGCTCGCTTGATTGGACATTCTCGAGCTTTGGATATGAACATTACGGGAGATACGCTTACCCCACAGGAAGCATTGGAAATCGGCTTGGTCAACAAAGTGTTCCCGCAAGAAGAAACTCGCGCCCGGACATTGGAATATGCAAGAAAGATTGCAAACAGTGCAACGTATGCTGCATCCAATATCAAGCTATCGATTATGAATGGCAAAGAGATGCCGCTAAATGTGGCCATCCGTTATGAAGGTGAGCTTCAGAACCTGCTGTTCCGTTCCGAAGACGCAAAAGAAGGACTCAGCGCTTTCCTGGAAAAACGTGAGCCAAATTGGAAGGGACTATAAGTTGAGAAACAATAGTTAATAATGCACCTAATACAGCAATATCGGTTCCAACAATCGATATTGCTGTATTTCCACTAGTTTTTCACAACTTACGTAAAGGTGATGATAAACAGATGGATTTGCGAGGTATCGGTTTACAATACAATGCTTCCACTAAGTTTATTGATGAAAATGTAAACAAAGGATTGGGAAGTAAAGTTGCGATTTATTATAAAGATGAAAAAATAACTTACAAACAGTTGCAAGATCAAGTCAATCAAGTGGGGAATGGATTGAAGCAACTGGATATTGGGCTCGAAAGTCGGGTTCTTCTAATGTGTTACGATACACCGGAGTTTATTGCTTCATTTTTCGGTTCAATAAAAATTGGAGCGGTTCCCATACCTGTGAATACGATGATGCAGCCCGCTGACTATGAATATTTTCTTAACAATAGTCGAGCGAAAGTATTGATTGTTCATGAAGACCTCTGGGCAAAAATCAGTCATTTAAGAAAGCGTTTTCTTTATCTTGAACATATCGTTGTTATTTCTCAACACGATAATCATTCTGACAATTCAATTAATTACAGGGAGTGGGTGGAGAGAGCAGATAGAGAATTGGACGCAGCGCGTACAAGCTATGACGACCCGGCTTTTTGGTTGTTCAGTTCAGGTTCTACGGGAAATCCAAAGGGTGTGATTCATTTACAACATGATATGGAATGTGCTTTGAATAACTATGCTAAAAAAGTTTTGAAGATGACCGAGAATGATATCACTTTTTCTGCTTCGAAACTTTTCTTCGCATACGGATTGGGGAATGGAATGTATTTTCCATTAGGAGCAGGGGGATCAACGATACTCATGCCAGAACGTCCCCTTCCGGAAAATGTCTTTGAAATAATTGAAAAATATAAACCTACTGTTTTTTTTGGAGTACCGACTTTGTATGGATCAATGATCAATTTTATGGAACGAAATGGGAAAACCTTTGATCTTTCGTCACTCAGAATTTGTGTTTCTGCAGGTGAAGCCCTTCCGGCTCCATATATCCGAAAATGGAAAGAACTGTTTAATCTGGATATATTAGATGGTATTGGATCAACAGAAGCACTTCATATTTTCTTATCCAATAGAATCGGAGATATTCGAGCAGGAAGTTCCGGTCAAGTGGTTCCTGGCTATGAAGCTAAAATTGCCAATGAACATGGCATCCCTCTTCCACCAAATGAAATAGGGGATTTATTAATCAAGGGAGATAGTGTTGCTCATGGTTATTGGAACCTCCATGAGGAGAATAAAAGAAAGTTCTATGGAGAATGGCTGTTCACGGGGGATAAATACTACGTAGATGAGGATGGATATTATTGGTATTGTGGTCGTTCAGACGATATGTTAAAGGTCGGCGGGATCTGGGTATCACCAATAGAGATCGAAAATTCTCTCCTGCAGCATGAAGCGGTCTTGGAAGTAGCTGTCATTGGTGAAACTAATGACCACAATCTTGTACAGCCAAAAGCTTATGTTGTTTTAAAACAGGGTGTCCATCCTTCTAAAGAACTGGAAATTGAATTGAAAGAGTTTGTGAAACGACAATTAGCTCCTTACAAATATCCTCGTATCATTGAATTTATCGATGAACTTCCAAAAACAGCGACAGGCAAGATTCAACGGTTTAAGCTCAGAGTGGGTTAAGTAAGGGGGATTGAGTCATGAGACGAAATGAATTCCAAATGCGTGTTAACTGGGGAGATACGGACAAGGCGGGAATCGTTTATTACCCTAATTACTTTAAATGGTTTGATATTGCCGGGCATCAATTTTTTAGAAGCATTGGGTTGCCACCCTCTGAGCTTGCTGTGTCCAAGCAAATTATTCTTCCTCTTCTGGATGTTCGGTGTACGTTTGAAAAACCGTTGTATTACGATGATATTATTACGATCAAAACAGTTGTTTCAGAAATTAGCAATAAAACAATCAAGTTAAATCACGAAGTGCATCGTGGCGACACCAGAACCGGTTACGGTTATGAGATTCGTGGATGGGTTCAGGAACTGGAAGGTAAAATATCAGCTGTTCCCATTCCTGAAGATGTTAAGAACATCCTTCGGGAAGATCGACTCGTTGAAAACAATCAAATCAATCCATGGTTAAGTGCTTAACTAACATCATCTTAAGGGGACAATCAACATCCCCAATGTTCACGGAGGTCATAAAATGAATTTTTACTGTGATGAAAAGGTATATGATATTACCATTGTCGGTGGCGGTCCAACCGGTCTTTTTACCGCATTCTATGGAGGTATGCGTCATTGCAGTGTGAAAATAATCGAAAGTATGCCGCAATTAGGTGGTCAATTGGCGGCCCTTTACCCTGAAAAATATATTTATGACGTGGCCGGATTCCCCAAGGTACGTGCTCAAGAATTGGTTGACTCGTTAAAAGAACAAGCGATGCAATTTGAACCGACAATCACCCTTGAAGAGCGTGTTTTGGATGTGCAAAAGTTGGAAGATAAATTTGAAGTAACAACGGACAAGGGCATTCACTACTCTAAGTCTATCATTATCACAGCAGGAGTAGGAGCTTTCGAGCCAAGACGTTTGGAACATCCTAAAGCAGCCAATTACGAAGGAAAAAATCTTCACTACTTTGTGAATGACTTAAATAGGTTCTCTAGTCAACGTGTTGCTGTTCTAGGCGGCGGAGATTCAGCTGTGGATTGGGCCTTAATGTTAGAACCAATTGCCAAAGAAGTGCATATCGTTCACCGCCGGGATAAGTTTCGCGCTCATGAACATAGCGTGGAAAACTTGATGAGTTCCAAGGTAAATGTCTTAACCCCGTATGAAATAAAAGATCTCATAGGGACAGAAGACGCGATCGAACAGTTGGTTATCTACAATAGCAACACACAAGAAGAAAAAGCGATTGAAGTGGATGCTGTGATCGTGAACTTTGGTTTCGTCTCCTCTTTGGGACCCATCAAGGAATGGGGCCTGGAATTGGAAAAAGGAAGCATTGTCGTGAACTCGAAGATGGAAACGAATATTCCAGGCATTTATGCAGCCGGGGATATTGCTACCTATCCGGGTAAAGTGAAATTGATTGCGGTCGGTTTCGGTGAAGCCCCAACAGCGGTAAATAACGCAAAAGCTTACATTGATCCTGAAGCTAAGGTACAACCGGGTCACAGCAGTTCTATGGATTTAAAAAAACCCAGCTTAATAGAGGCTTGAGTCAATGTCCTTATTAGACAGCTTTGTTGCCGTAGCTCCGTATATCAGCCAACTTATGTTGGAAGACTGCCATTTTTGTATTTCGGATACGGAAGAATTTATTGTCTCCATTCCCGGCAAACGGTTGAAAATGGCGATCCAAGTCGGAGATCCTATCAGGGAGGGGAGCTTGACTGGTGTCGCTCTTAAAGAAAAACGAAGAATCGTACGACCGGGGAATAAGGAACTCTACGGTGTTGCCCACAATGCTGTATGTCTGCCGCTGATTGAAAACGGCAAGGCGGTGGGTTGCATTTCCATCGGGATTTCAACAGAGAAGTATGATCAGATAGCTCAAGCTGCTCAAAGCCTTGCCGCCATGGTGGAACAAATTTCTGCGGGGGCTCAGTCGATTGCGGCCGCTTCCCAACAACTGGCGGCTGTTAACGAAAAAATGTCTGATTTGTCTTTTACAGTGAGAGATAAAATGGAAACGATCTCAGAGGTGACCCAGTTTGTTTCTCAGGTCGCTTCCCAGACCAATCTTCTGGGTTTGAATGCTTCCATTCAGGCTGCCCATGCAGGAGAACATGGAAAGGGATTTTCTGTGGTGGCGAGGGAAATTCGAAATTTAGCTGAGCGTTCCGGTGACTCCACTAAAAAAATAGATTTCCAGTTGAAGGAAATCCAATCCTTAGTTGTTTTGATGGTGGATAATATTCAAACATTGACGGGCTTCATCCAGGACAATGCCGCGGGAACGGAAGAGTTAGCGGCTTCGATCCAAGAATTGAATCACTTGGCTCAAACGTTATCAGATATGTCAGTGTTTCAGGAAAAATAGACGGTACCAGTAAACAGCACCTGAAGGTGCTGTTTACTTACTTATTTTAGGTTGACAGAAAATTTTTGAATCTTTATATTATGTATTATAAACGATAATTATAAAAACATAATAATAATATAGATCGGGAGGACAATCGATATGAAAAGTTATGAAACTATCGACTTTTATAAGCAGGAGGGCACAGCACGTCTAATATTGAAGAGGCCGCCGGTCAACGTGCTTACGATTCAAATGATGGAGGAAATCGTTGACGCTCTTGAATCGATACGAAAAGACAACAATTTGCATGCCCTGGCAATCAGTTCGGAGGGAAAAGCATTTTCTGCAGGAGTGGCTGTGGAAGATCATATGGGAGAAAAGGCGGAGCCGATGCTTCACCTGTTTCACAAGATGTTCCATCTCTTGGTCGAGCTCCCTTGTCCAACGATTGCGGTCGTCAACGGGGTGGCGCTTGGAGGAGGATTTGAGCTTGCTGCGTTTTGCGATCTTGTAATTGCTACGGAAAAGGCCAAATTTGGCCAACCGGAAATCAATCTGGCTCTTTTTCCACCTGTGTCGGCGGTGATTTTTCCGTGGTTGACCGGTTTCAACCGAACGATGGAATTGCTCTTGCTTGGTGAAACGATAGATGCCCGCAAGGCCTACGAGTGGGGGTTCGTGAACCGGATCGTATCCGAAGAGGATTTGGAAAAGAATGTTGGAGAAATCCTGGCTAATCTGCGAAGCAAAAGTACAGTGGCTCTCCGTTTGACTCGCAAAGCCGTTCGTGAAGCGATGGCATCTTCGTTTGCGGGATCAATCGGCAAGGTGGAGCAGATTTACTTCCGGGAGTTGATTCAAAGCGACGATGCACAAGAGGGCCTTCGTTCCTTCCTTGAAAAGCGGTCACCTGTCGGGAAAAATTCTTGAGATGGAGGAAAATCGAAGTGAAATCGGAAGCGACTCGTTATGAACTGATTGAAGTTGCGCAAGGCCGTCGCCATGCTGATATTTTCATAAAGGGCGGAACCGTAGTCAATGTCTATTCCGGGGAATTCCTGCAGCATAATGTGGCGATTTACAAAGATCGGATTGCTTATGTCGGAGAAAGTGAAGCTGCGATTGGTCCGGATACCAAATTAATCAATGCGGAAGGAAAGTATGTTTCGCCCGGTTTTATTGAACCTCACGCTCATCCTTGGGTTGTATACAACCCGATCAGTTTCGTCGGAAAAGTAGTCCCCCTTGGAACAACGACAACCGTCAACGATAATTTGTTTTTTTATTTGTATATGGGTGCCGAAGGTTTTAAAAACTTGTTGGAAGACTTGGAGCAGCTTCCGGGAAATCATTTCTGGCTGGCCCGTCTGGTCTCACAAGCGGATTTTCTCGGAGAAAGGGAATGGTTTAATCAACAAGATATTCGTGATTTCCTGGGACTTGAGCAAGTGTTGGGAACAGCGGAAGTGACTCGCTGGCCGCTTTTGTACAACGGTGATCCTTTCCTGATTGACACGGTGGAATATACTAAGGAAATTGGAAAAATATCGGACGGGCATACTGCAGGATGCTCGTATGACAAATTGAATTCGATCGTTGCAGCGGGAATTAGCGCTTGTCATGAAGCGATAACGACTAAAGAATCTTTGGATCGTTTGCGGTTGGGTATGTGGACGACATTGCGAAACAGTTCTCTTCGCCCGGATTTACCGGAAATCATTAAGATGATCACAGAGAAGAAAGTAACGACGAACCGAATCATGATGACGACTGATGGTCCTCATCCTGCATTTATTGAAGAGGAGGGGTTTGTGGACGGTTTGGTAAGAAAAGCGGTTGAACTGGGCTTATCACCAATGGAAGCCATCCAGATGGTAACGATCAATCCGGCCACCTTCTTCCATTTGGATGAGCATATTGGAGGAATTGCACCGGCTCGCCGTGCTGACATTCTTATATTGCCGGACTTAATACACTTCAGACCGGAATTGGTTATGGCGGGAGGAAAAGTGGCAGCCTCAAACGGAGAATTGAACATACCTCTTCCGGAAGTGAATTGGAACAAATATATGGTCAAGAAACCTTTTTCTATAGAAAAATCAGCCCTTGAGGATCCGGAATTGTATCGTCTTCCTCATTTCACTTCAAGTGAGCCTGTGCCGGTAATTAGTTTCCGCAGCACTGTCATCACACACAAAAAAGAGATCCAGTTTCCTGTTGTAAATGGATATGCGGATATTTCGAATCATTCCGGACTTATGTATGCTGCATTGATTGACAGGGAGGGAAGGTGGATTACAAGAGGGGTGCTGGAAAATTTCGCATCTGATCTTGACGGGATGGCCAGCACATACAACACAACAACCCAACTCCTTGTCATAGGAAGAGATTCTGAAGCGATGGCATTGGCTGCCTCACGGGTTCATGAAATGGGTGGGGGAATTGCCATTGTGCAACGAGGAGAAGTGATTTTGGAAATTCCTTTACCGTTAACAGGAATGATGACAACCGATCCTTCTTTTGCAAAAGCAGTAGAGTACCAAAATACGTTCTTATCAGTTATGAAGCAACACGGTTACCCATTCCATGATATTTTGTATACTTTGCTTTTTTTAACTTGTGACTTTCTTCCCGGTTTGCGATTGGTGCCCTTCGGTCTGTTGGATGTTAAGACAAATGAGATTCTTAGGCCTGCAACACCGCTCAGGTGATAAAGTTTGTTGTTTTGGTACTAGGTACTAATAATAAATGATATGATATGATGATAATAAATTTATGAGGTGGTTCTTTATGTATAAAGCGGTCATTAGCGGCATCGGTTCCTATGTACCAGAACAAAGGTTAAGCAATCGGGATCTCGAGCAAATGGTCGATACCTCGGACGAATGGATCATAACCAGAACGGGAATCTCTGAAAGACGCATTGCGGCTTCCTGGCAGGCAACTTCCGATTTGGCGTTTCAGGCTGCTGCCGCCGCATTGAAGGATGCAAACTTATCCCCGGAGGACATCGACTTACTGGTTGTCGCCACCGTAACCCCGGACCATATTTTTCCATCGGTTGCTTGTCAGCTTCAACACAGACTTGGCTGTCGGAATGTGGGAGCATTTGATGTGGGCGCTACGTGTGTAGGTTTTATCTCTGCTCTTAATATTGCCGAACAATTTTTGAAGAACGGGAGGCATCAACATATTCTGGTTGTTGGAGCCGATACGTTGTCAAGGATTACCGATTACACGGATCGATCCACCTGCATTCTGTTTGCGGACGGCGCAGGCGCATGGGTTGTATCTCGCAGTGAAATTTCAGATGAAAAAGGTATTATCCATTCATCTATCCATAGTGCAGGCGAGCATTTTGAACGATTATATGTTCCCGAAGGAGGCAGCCGTCACCCGGCTGGTAAAGAAACAAAAGCAAAAATCGTGATGGAAGGCAATAAAATCTTTAAACTGGCAGTCAACGCAATGTCACAGACAGTACAGGAAACCATGGAAACAACCGGGTACACAGCGGAAGACATAGACTGGTTAATCCCTCATCAGGCGAACCAGAGGATTCTCGAGGCGGTCGCCAAAAACCTCGATTTCGATCAAGAAAAAGTGATCAATACAATCAAATACTACGGAAACAACTCTTCTGCCACGATTCCATTAGCGATGGACACAGCAGTAAAAGACGGCAGGATTCGGCGGGGAGACACGATTATGCTCACCGCATTTGGCGGGGGCTTGGTTTGGGGATCACTGCTTTTCGAATATTGAATATGAAAAAACGAGAAATCTATAGAAATGAATGTGTAGAGATAGAAAAATTCTAAAATTAACTGAACAATAATATTGAAAATATTTAATAAATTCGTTATATTATGTATTGTAGACGATAGAAATAAAAAGATATTGAGGAGGCGAAAACCATGTCAACTGTTGCTCATGAGGTAAAAAGCAAGCAATATATCACTTTGAAAAAGGAAAACGGGATTGCGGAAAGGGGAATTGCAGAACATGTTGTTCCGTTCTGAAGATGCCAAGGAAGGATTAAGTGCGATCTTGGAAAAAGAACCCCTGTATGGAAAGGAATATAGGTGATTGGGTAACCATTTCTAACAGACATTTAATTGCGGTGGAAAGGTTGGTTGCTTATGAATTTTCGAGGAATTGGTGTTCCTTATAATGCTGCCAAACTATTTATCGATGACAACGTAGACAAGGGCCGGGGCAATAAAGTTGCCATCTATTATAAAGACCGGCAAATTCGTTACAAAGAACTGCAAGAAATGGTGAACAAAACCGGAAACGGATTGAAGCAATTACATGTAGAAATGGAAAACCGAGTACTCCTTCTCTGTCACGATTCCCCCGAGTTTATCGTTTCTTTTTACGGAGCTCTCAAAATCGGCGCCGTACCGATCCCGGTGAATACGATGATGCATTCGGACGATTATGAGTATTTCTTAAATAACAGCCGGGCTAAGGTCTTGATCGCGCATATCGATCTCTGGAACACGATCAGTCATTTAAAAGACAGATTTATCTACTTGCAATATGTTGTTTTGATCGATGAAAACGGTTTCGCGTCTAAAGACGAAGGTACTCTTGATTACCGGGAATGGATGTCGAGTGATTCGGTTGATCTGCATGCCGCTCTTACGGTTTCCGATGATCAGGCTTTTTGGCTGTTCAGTTCAGGAAGCACCGGAAATCCTAAGGGAGTGATTCACTTACACCATGATATGGAATTTGCAGTTAACTCTTACGCTAAAAAAGTTCTCAGAATGACCGAAGAGGATGTCACCTTCTCAGCGTCAAAGCTTTTCTTTGCCTATGGCTTGGGTAACGGTATGTATTTTCCCCTGGGATGTGGGGCGTCAACCGTATTGATGCCTGAGCGTCCCCTTCCGGAAAAAGTGTTTGAAACCATAGAAACATACAGGCCGACCATTTTCTTTGGCGTTCCCACTTTATATGGAACTATGATCGATTTTGCCGAACGTTGTGGGAGAAACTACGATTTATCCTCCCTTCGTATATGCGTCTCGGCTGGAGAAGCTCTGCCCGGCCCCATCCTGAAAAAGTGGAGGCAACTGTTTGACGTTGATATACTGGACGGGATTGGTTCCACCGAAGCTTTGCACATTTTTATATCCAATAACATTGGGGATATAAAAGAAGGAAGCTCAGGAAAAGTGGTGCCCGGTTATGAGGCGAAGATTGTAAATGAGCACGGGGTGGCTGTGTCAGCGAATGAAATAGGGGATCTTTTCATTAAAGGTGACAGCGTAGCTCATGGATATTGGAATCTGCACGAAGAAAACAAGAAAAAGTTTTACGGGGAATGGTTTCATACCGGGGACAAATATCTCATGGACGAGTCAGGGTATTTTTGGTATTGCGGCCGCTCAGACGACATGTTGAAGGTAGGTGGAATTTGGGTCTCTCCGATCGAGATCGAGAATTCATTACTGAAGCACCATGCTGTACTGGAAGCGGCCGTCGTGGGAGTCACGATTGAAAACAACCTGGTCCATCCAAAAGCATATATCGTAGTCAAGCAGGGGATAACCCCCTCTGACGGTTTGAAAAAAGAGTTGCAAGAGTTTGTAAAACAAGATTTGGCTGCCTACAAATATCCGCGTATGATTGAATTTGTAGACGAGCTTCCCAAAACGGCAACAGGAAAGATTCAACGTTTTAAATTGAGAAAAAGTTTAAGCAGTGTGCCTGCAAGTGTCTGAATAATAAATAAAATCGAGTTGTTTAACTCCATATAGTACTGCCCTTGCAAAAGCAATCTGTTTCACTTAACCTATATTTATAAATACTCGTATTCTTGCTATGAGGGTGACAGGATGAAACCGAGATCTCTAATGTTTACGCTATATGGGGACTATATTCAATATTACGGGGGAGAAATCTGGGTTGGAAGTTTAATTCGGCTGATGTCAGAGTTTGGGATTTCTGAATCTTCCGTAAGGGGAGCCATCCTTCGCATGGTAAACCAAGAACTGTTAAAGGTGAGGAAGGTGGGCAACAAAAGCTATTACTCTTTGACTGACAAAGCCAAACGGAGAGTCGAAGAGGGGGTAAGGCGGGTCTATTCCATTCGCAATCACAAGTGGGATGGTTATTGGAGGATCTTTACCTATTCCGTGCCTGAAGAAAAAAGAGATTTAAGAAATCAGCTGCGCAAAGAATTGTCTTGGACGGGATGCGGTTTAATTTCTAACAGTACATGGGTAAGTCCAAACCCGTTGGAAGAACAGATTATGGAGATCGTAAAAGCTTATCGGTTGGAGCCTTATACTTTTCTTTTCAGTTCCAGTTCCATTATCTCCCATGATCATAAGGAAATCATTGAACGTGGATGGAATCTGGAAGAAATCGCGACGGAATATCAACAATTTATCGAACATTACGGGATAAAGTATGAGCGATTGAAAGAAGGAGCATGGAACAACACTCTCACCGATCGGGAATGTTTCATCGAGCGTACGGCTTTGGTGCATGAATACCGGAAGTTCCTTTTTAAAGATCCCGGTTTTCCACTGGATCTTTTACCGCCTAACTGGAGCGGCATCAAGGCTCGTGAATTGTTTTGGAATATTCATCAGTTAATTTCTGTCAGAGCGGTCAAGTTCTTCGAAGAATGCTTTCAACAGGGTGCCGATCCATCGGTTTATAACCGGGAAAAGGCGATTAATCCCTTTACTGAAATGCATGTAACAGGGCTTATGCACTTCGTGGAATAGCAGTTAAACCGGTTGATACGCCAAGCGCCCGGAAAAGCGGTGGGCAGGTGTACCAGTCGGTTTTTTTCAATAAATATTACATACTGAATGGTCATTTAGTACATTTATTGGTAATCTATAAAGAAAGGGGGCGCCGGTAAATGAGAAGAAGATTGCGTCCATTGGCTGTCGACAGCTATATGGATTTGCTTGGAGTGGCAAAAGGAAGGGTCAAAGCGGATGTGTATTTGCAGGGAGCTACTGTGATTAATGTATATACGGGAGAATTACAGGAAGCGAATGTGGCGGTAAAAGGCAGACATATCGCCTATGTAGGGCTCTCGGCCGAAATGGTGGGACCTGATACGGAAGTAGTCGATCTTACCGGGCGTTATCTTTGTCCCGGGTATATTGAGCCGCACTGTCATCCGTTTCAGTTATATAATCCTGATTCGTTGGCAAGGTATGTTCTTCCCCATGGCACCACAACTTTGGTGAATGATAACATGGGGCTTTATTTGCTTGTAGAGGAAGATATATTTATCCGCATGATGGACGAGATGGGAACCTGGCCGGTGAAAATGCTATGGAGTGCGAGGCTGGATCCGCAAACTCGTTCGGATGAATTCAAGCGGTTTTTTGAAACGGATCGAATGAAGCGGTTGCTGGCCCATCCTCTGGTTGTTCAAGGCGGTGAGCTAACAGGCTGGCCGCAGCTTTTGGCCGGTGATCGGCAAATGGCAGAGAATTTGCTGTACACCCTCTCGATCGGCAAACGGGTGGAGGGCCATCTGCCGGGGGCATCTTTAGAGACACTGTCGATGTTGGCGGCTGGAGGGGTGACCGCTGACCATGAGGCGATCACCGTGGAAGAAGTCATTCGACGGCTGAGAATTGGACTATGGACAACGCTTCGCTACAGTTCGCTTCGACCGGACCTGCCCGAGATTGTAAAAGGGCTTGCCGATTATAAAGGCGACACCAACCGGATGATGATGACAACGGATGGTTCCACACCCGCTTTCCTGAAAGAAGGGTATACCGATGACATGCTTTGGGTAGCGCTGGAAGCAGGAATGGATCCGATTGCCGCGTATCAAATGGTGACTCTCAATCCGGCAACTTATTATGGACTGGACGGAGAAATAGGGGGAATTGCCCCCGGACGTTTGGCAGATATACTAATCCTGGAGGCTCTGGATCGGCCCACACCGATCGGAGTCCTTGCCGAAGGAAGTTGGATGGCAAGAGACGGGAAACTGCTGCAGGAATGGCCCCAGCTGGATTGGGAAGAGAATGGGCTGCACAAATCCAGAGAAAATTGGCGCGTTACAGAGGCAGATTTTACTGTTGATAGCGAACTGCCAATCATCCGGCTGGAAAATCCGGCCATCACCCGTTTGGAAACCGAGCCCGCTCACGATAACGGTTCTATCAAAGTAGCTGCGCCCATGCATGCTGCATTATTTGGGCGGGACGGAAGCTTCATTGTCGAAGCAGCATTAAAGGGATTTGCCAATCGTCTGGATGGACTTGCAAGCTCCTACACCGCTTCCAAAGGAATATTCACTGCAGGACAGAATCCGGCGGCGATGGCCCAGGCGGTGAACAGGGTTCTTGAGATTGGAGGCGGCATTGTATTGGTCGAAGATGGCAAGGTCCTGTTTGAAATGGAGATGGAGATTGCCGGCGGAATGACCGCGCAAAATATGGACGATCTGATCGAACAGGTGCTGTTGTTGGAAAAGCTGCTGCAGGAGCGGGGATATCCACATTACGATCCGATCTATACATTGCTGTTTATCTCCTCCACACACCTGCCGGAAGTCCGGCTGACACCGGAAGGTGTTCTGCATGTAAAGACCGGGAAGATCATAAGGCCGCCTAAATATCGAAAAGCTTAAGGACGAAAGCGAAAGAACGACCGCAGAGATGCTGTCGTTTTTTATAATGTCCGAAAAGTCGATCTTTTTAGTCTTTTATAAGCGAACGTTATTTCTAGGATAAAACACGTCTATTAGACTAAATGGTTCCATGCGAGTACCCTATTATTAGACAGACTCATGAAAGAGGCACGGGGTAATCGAGTAGATCGACAGATCGTTACGAATCTACGAGAAGCAGCTTTTACGGAGGAGGTTTAGTTGACGCATGGAATCCCTTATCACGCTTGAAACGGTACCTGAGGAGATCAAGTGGGGAAAAGTAATTGATCAAGATAAATGTATCGGATGTCATGCCTGCAGCACTGCCTGTAAATCCGAACATCTAGTTCCACTGAGCGTGAATCGAACCTATGTGAAACAGGTAGAGGTTGGTATATTTCCGGAAGTCAACCGGCATTTTCAGATCAATCGCTGCAATCAATGCGAAGACGCCCCGTGCGTCCCGATCTGCCCGGTGGAGGCGATGTACAAACGCTCGGACGGTATAGTGGATTTTGACCGTGATGTATGTATTGGATGCAAAGCATGCATCGCGGCCTGTCCTTATGATGCTATTTATATCTCCCCGGAAAGCAACAGTGCGGAAAAGTGTAACTTCTGTGCTCACCGAATTGAACAGGGATTAGAGCCTGCCTGTGTGGTTGTCTGTCCGGAAGAAGCGATTATTATCGGAAACTTGAACGATCCGAACAGTGAAGTTTCCAAAATTGTCGCCCGGGACAAAACGAGCGTACGCAAGCCTGAGAAAGGTACAAATCCAAAAGTTTTCTACAAGGGTGCAAGCGATTATACTTTGAATCCGTCAGCGGCCAGATACACGGCCATGCACCTCTTTTCTGAGCAGAAAGAAAAATATCCGGTACTTGAGGAGCCCTTCAGCCGACAAGCCGGAAAAAGCGCCGCTGCAGCGATTGTTGCCTACGATGTACCGCACAAGGCACCATGGGACTGGCGGGTATCCGCCTACACTTGGACCAAGTCCATATCAGCCGGTGTATTCATGATGTTTGCGGTAATAAGCCAGGCGGGTGTTTCGTTTACCATGGACTGGAAGATAGCTCTAACACTCATTGCAGGTCTTTTCCTTGGCTTAACCGGAGCCTTTCTTGTGGGTGACCTTGCTCATCCAAAACGATTCCTTCGCGTGTTAACCCGTCCCCAATGGAAATCCTGGTTGACTCGCGGGGCCTACATCATTCTGGGATATTCGATCATACTGGGAATAAATTTCATAGGCAGTTTAACGGCTTCTGACACTCTGCTGGCCGCGATTCGTTGGCCGGGGTTCATTCTCGCCACCTTTACGGCCATTTATACCGCTTTCTTGTTCTCACAAGCGAAAGGCCGTGATTTGTGGCAAAACCCGCTATTGCCCCTTCACTTATTTGCTCAGGCGATTCTTGCCGGGGCAGGTGTAATGTTGTTGCTCAATCTCGCCTTTCCTCTTCCGGAAGCAGCTATGCCGTGGGTGCGTTGGAGTCTGTTCGGATCGCTTGCTGTCCATCTGATTTTGGTCATCAGCGAAATGGTGATTCCCCATATGACGGCGGATGCTGCAAAAGCAGCTTATCACATGACATTTGGGCATTTCAGGAAATTCTATTGGACCGGTGTTATCGCAGGTACAGTCTTACCGCTTATTCTGCTCTATGTTGGCGGTTTGCCGCTCTTAGGGATCGGTGCAACTCTGGCTTTGATCGGTCTCATGGCTTATGAACATGCATACGTACAGGCCGGCCAATCCGTACCGTTAAGCTGATGTTCTACCGCTTTCAATATTTTGGATCCCCATCAAAGTACTCGGAATCACGCTTTCGGGAGAGAGCGATGCTCCTCTTCACTTTGATGGGTACCTGCAGGAGGGGAACCGATAATGTCGTGGAGTGACAAGGAAAAGAAGACAGAGGGAGAACGGGATTTTTACCGATTTGCCGGGCTGCAATCCTTTCCTCCGGCAGAAAAGTGGGATGATTGGAAAGAACTCGATCCCCTTGCATGGCCAAGACGGGTTGAGAAATCTTATCTGCTGGTCCCGACTGTTTGTTTTAACTGCGAAGCTGCTTGCGGACTAACCGCTTTCGTTGATAAGGAAACCGGAGAAATTCGCAAACTTGAAGGCCAGCCGGTTCATCCTGCCAGCCGGGGGAGAAACTGTGCGAAAGGACCGGCTACTATAGGGCAAGTGACCAATCCGGACCGTATTTTATATCCCCTAAAGCGTACGGGGCCTCGCGGATCGGGTCAATGGGAAAGGGTCTCATGGGAACAGGCGATGGATGATATTGCAGGCCGAATTCGTAAGGCCATTATGGAGGGCCGCCGAAACGAAGTGGTGTATCATGTTGGGCGACACGGTGAAGATGGATACGTGGAGCGCGTGTTAGCTTCCTGGGGCGTTGACGGGCAGAACACCCACACCAACGTCTGTTCCTCCGCTGCTCGAGTTGGATACGCAATGTGGATGGGCATGGACCGTCCGAATCCTGATCATTCGAATGCAAAGTTCATTTTAATGATGAGTTCGCATCTGGAGTCCGGACACTATTTTAATCCCCATGCCCAGCGCATCATGGAGGCGAAGGAAAATGGGTGCAAAATCGCAGTGGTTGATACTCGTCTGTCCAATACGTCCACCAAAGCAGATTTCTGGTTGTCTCCCTGGCCGGGGACAGAAGCGGGGATGTTGCTTGTCATTGCAAACCAAATCTTACAGAAAGACGGGTACAATCCTGAATTTTTGCGCCGCTGGGTGAATTGGCAAGAGTTTCTGGAAGATAAAAAATATCTGTATTCCCTAATCGATACAGGCTTTCTCAGCAAAATGCCCGAGGGTGATTCGTTTGAAGATTTTATTCGCACATTGAAACTAATCTATTCCGGCTATACTCCTGAATGGGGCGAAAAAGAAACCGGGATCAAACAAGAAATCTTTGGACAGATCGCCGATGAAATCATTGCGGCAGGTCCATCGTTTGCCTCCCACATCTGGCGAAATGCGGCTGCCGGTCATATCGGCGGCTGGATGGTTGCACGGAGTCTCTTTTTCCTGAGTGTTCTGGTCGGTGCAGTGGGAACAAAAGGGGGAACGATTCCTAGTGCCTGGACCAAATTTGTGCCGGAGCCACCCTCCGAACCGGAGCCCGTCAGAGAGTGGAATGAACTGCATTTCCCGCTTGAATTCCCGCTTACTCACTTTGAATTGAGTTTTCTGCTTCCTCACTTGTTAAAGCACCAAAACAAAAAGCTCGATGTATACTTCACACGGGTGTATAACCCCGTTTGGATTAATCCTGATGGTTTTGCGTGGATCGAAGCCCTTTCTGACGAATCCAGGGTGGGCATGCATATCTGTTTGACTCCTGTATGGAGTGAAAGCGCCCAGTATGCGGACTACGTCTTGCCGATGGGACTTGGTCCGGAACGTCATGACCTGCACAGCTATGAGACTCACGCTGCACAGTGGATCGGTTTTCGACAGCCTGTTCTTCGGGTTGCCAAGGAACGAATGGGGGAAAACATCAATTTTACGCACGAGGCAAATCCTGGGGAAGTATGGGAAGAGACGGAGTTTTGGATTGAAATGTCCTGGCGGATCGATCCGGATGGAAGTCTCGGAATAAGGAAGCATTTTGAGTCCCCGTACCGACCCGGTAAGAAGGTTACTCTTGATGAATACTACGGCTGGATTTTTGAGAACTCTGTACCGGGTCTGCCGGAAGCAGCCGCTAAAGAGGGTTTAACTCCCCTTGAATATATGCGCCGCTACGGTTCCTTCCTGATCACGGAAGACGTGTACGAACAACACGAGTGGAAAGTGGCGGAGAGTGTCGAAATTGAAGAAATCGACGACAAAGGGAACGCTTGGGCTGCAAAAGGGCCAAAGAAAATCAACTTCCGTCCCTTCCCAAGTCCGCAAAAGGATCATTTGGGGCGAATTCGCGTCGGAATGGAGGTGGACGGAGAAGTTAAGCAGGGTTTTCCAACTCCCTCAGGCAAGTTAGAGTTCTTTTCCACCACACTGCGTGACTGGAATTGGCCGGAGTATGCAATCCCAATCTACCCGCGAAATGCAATAGAACGAGAGAAAATGATACACATTACCAGTCAAGTTCACTGGTCACAGATTGACCATGAGAAGTTGGAGTTTGACCTCTTGCCCACCTTCCGATTGCCGACTCTGATCCACACACGAACGAACGGGGCGAAGTGGCTCTACGAGATCTCGCATAACAACCCCGTCTGGATCAATCCGCTTGATGCTAAGCGGATAGGTGTCGATACAGGGGACTTAGTGAAAGTGGAGACTGAGATTGGTTTCTTTGTCGATCGTGTATGGGCAACGGAAGCGATTCGCCCTGGTGTTGTCGCTTGTTCCCACCATCTGGGACGTTGGCGGCTGCATGAAGATTCAGGCAGTGACCGTTGGAACTCTTCTTTGGTCAGTATCAGTGTGGAAAATGGTCAATGGAATATGACACAAATTCACGGTGTCACCCCATTTAAGAGCAGCGATCCGGACAGTTCCAGGATCTGGTGGAAGGAAGGCGGTGTCAACCAGAACCTGATTCATCCGGTTCAACCTGATCCAATCAGCGGGATGCACGCTTGGCATCACAAAGTGCGGGTCACCAAAGCAGCCCCCGGTGAAAACTACGGCGATATTTTCGTAGACACAAACAAGTCCTATCAAATCTTTCAACGTTGGATGAAACTCACTCGTCCCGCTCCCGGTCCTGACGGGATGCGCCGTCCCTACTGGTTAATGCGTCCGTTAAAACCGCACCCGGATCTTTACAAAGTACAACCAATCGAAACTAACGAAGAGGATCCTGCAGTAGAGAGGATAAAGACACAATCCTAAACTTGGATGTTCATAATCGTTTCCTGAAGTGAGACGATGGATCGGCTGGCGGGTGTTTCCTCGCCACGCCCTTCCATCGGTGTCCCAGGGGGAGGTGAGTTTATGTCTGAACAAAGACAACAGACGCTGGCGCAAGTGGATCGAATCCGCATGTTGTGGGGGATTTTTTGGACGTTTTTCAAAATCAGTCCGCTCACATTCGGCGGGGGATATGTAATGATTCCACTCCTGGAACGAGAATTTGTGGAGCGAAAGAAATGGGTGAAATCAGAAGAAATTGCCGATATTTTTGCGGTTTCTGAGTCTGTACCCGGTTCTATCGCAGTGAACTCCGGAACGTTCATTGGTTTTCGGCTTGCTGGAGTATCGGGAGCAATCGCGGCAATGACGGGAGCGATATCCCCTACTTTCCTGATTTTACTTGCATTCGCAATGCTTTTACTGGGACGCCAGGACTATCCTCTTGTGCAGGCGGCTTTTATGGGAATACGTCCCAGTATCGTGGCTTTAATCATATATGCAGGTTATAAAATCGGGAAAACAGCCGTTATTGACAAAACAACGTTCACAATTGTTTTCCTGACCATCGGGTTTATGCTCTTTACCCACATTCATCCCATCATCACCATCCTATCGGGAGGATTGTGCGGGATTGGGCTGCGAATGATCAAAAACCGCCTCCGGTAAAAAGGTCATTAGGGGAGATTGCCATATGTTACTCGATTTGTTTCTCACTTTTTTCAAAATTGGGTTGGTCAGTTTTGGCGGCGGTTACGCGATGCTCCCCCTGATTGACCACGAAGTAACCGCGCAAGGCTGGATGACGTCGGGACAATTGCTGGACATTATCGTGGTTGCGGGCATGTCACCAGGTCCGATTGCAACAAACAGTGCTATCATGATCGGCTACAATGTCGCGGGTATAGGAGGGGCTGCCGCGGCCATTCTGGGAATGGTCCTTCCTTCCCTTCTCATCATCTTACTGGTCGCTGTGTTTTTTTTCCGCCTTCAGGAATATCCCGTTGTAAAATCAGCATTTTACGGATTAAGACCTGTAATAACGGGTCTGATCTTCTATGCTGCAATTTTATTCGCAATGAGAAATGGAATGATAGGCGGTGAGCAGGGGATACAGCCGTTTTATCTCCTTATCTTTACAACTGCTCTTTCCTTATTCTTCTTTACACGCATTCATCCCGTTTTTGTCTTGATTGCGTCAGGGATTACGGGGATGATTCTATTTACTTGAAGATTACATTGGAGAATAGAATGATCAGATTCTATTAAATTTACTGAAAACTTGCAATATAATATTTATTGTGTGTTAACTGATTTTTTGATTAATGCGTTCAATTTGACAGTTATGAGGGGAGGTCATGTGGTTAAAGCGGATCATGGCCTATACCATACTTGGCATTTCGATTAAGATGACGTTTGAATTTCTCATCAGGTTTTTAAATCAACAGCCACCGTCCAAGGTTGGAAACCTTAGAGGTGGCTTATTTCTTTTTACACCACGATTTCAACGTAATGCTCCTTTACTTGAACTTAATGTTTTCCGCGATGCTCTTGGCAACCAGTACAGGCAGTACGGGAACTGCAAGTAACCCCAATGCGACACCTTTTGCGAAATTCTTCACTCTCATCCTAATCCCTACTTTCTTGATCGGTTTTTGTTAAATTGATTTGTTGAATTGATCTTATCACCTTTCCGACTCTCAGAGAAATCGCACTTTCTAATGGAATGAATAAGCGATCTTTATAGTTCAAACCGCCTGGTGAGCAGTTGCCCATTTTTTCACAAGCACGAACAATCCAGCAGGGTTCGAATACAAAAATAGGGAAGGGGGGAGGCGAGTGGCGGTTTTGATCGTGGAAGATTTGTGGTGTGAGCTGCCTGACTGGTTTTCTTCAAGATATCAAGTGATTCAGGAGCCCTCTCTCTGTAATGAGCTAGAAAAAATAAGGTCTGCTGCACCGGGAATCCGGGCATTGGTGGTACGAAACCGAACCAGGGTTGACCGCGATTTGTTAAATTGTTTGCCAAATGTCAAAGTGATTGGGAGACTGGGAATCGGGCTTGATAACATTGATCTGAAGGCTTGTCGAGAAAGGGAGGTAGTGGTGGTTGCAGCTAAAGGCTGTAATGCCAATTCCGTTGCTGAATATGTCATCGCCGGCATTTTTCAACATGCAAGATTCTTGAGCGCCTGCGACACATTGACCCGATCGGGTTTATGGGATCGAAAGAATTGTATGGGACACGAATTGCATGGAAAGACACTCGGAGTCATAGGGGTCGGGGATATTGGTCAGCGTCTGGCAATCAGGGCTCGCGCTTTTGGGATGAATGTGGTTGCCTATGATCCTTATATAGCAAATTCCCACATGTTGGTGCAGGATTTTGGGGTGGATTTAACTTCTCTGGAGGATGTTTGCCGGATGTCTGATTATATTTCCGTTCATGTCCCTCTCACAACGGCCACCCATCACCTGATCGGCCATCCGGAACTGTCGGTCATGAAAGAGACTGCGGTGATCATCAATACATCGCGGGGAGGCATTATTGACGAACGGGCTTTGCTTTCCTGTCTGGAACAATCTCCACAACGGTTCGCGATTTTAGACGTAAGGGAGGTGGAACCTCCGGCTCCCGAGGATCCCTTTCGTCTGCTTCCCAACGTGATTCTCACTCCTCATATAGCGGGGGTTACGCATGAATCAAGCCAAAGAGTTGCGGAGTTTATATTCCGTGACATCGACCGGGTGCTGTCGGGTCAGCCGCCATTGGGAGCGGTATGATGCGATTTGGCTGACACAGTAAAATCTGAAGCCCGCCTGAGGCGGGCTGGTTGTTTTCAACGAGGGATTTTGGGTTGGGTTTGAGCAAGCGCAACAAACGTTTGTTCATCTTCGACCAACCCGCAAACCCCGCATTGGATACGCCGGGGGGTTCCCTGGTAGGGAATATGGAACGGATCCAGATGCTCTCTGTCATATTGTTCCACGATTTCCCCGGAGTTGGGATCCAATTTTACATATTGGGGCACTTGCTCCAAAATGGCGAAACGAGTGCGGTTGCTTCGGCAGTTTGGACATAAATAAGGTGCGCTCATTCTGACACTTCCTTCGTTTTTTCGATAGTATTGGTAAAAAATGCACCATTTGATACTACTGCTCCAAGAAACTCCACGGGTTGACCGTTACCATTGAACCGCTTTTCATTCCGGTTGCTACGGCAAAGTGCAGGTGAGGACCATAAGATTGACCTGCAGACCCCACTTTTCCAATAAGATCTCCCTTTCGCACCGTTTGACCGGGTTTCACTTGAATGCCGTTTCGGAACATGTGTCCATAGATCGTCATCAGCCCTTGTTCATGGCGTATGACGATCCAGTTTCCGAAGCCTTGTGCGGAGCCGGCAAATAAGACGACACCGTCAGCAGACGCGTGAATGGGATCTCCGAGATCGGCTGCCACATCAATTCCTGTGTGAAACTCCACATTCCCATTGAGGTTTCGCCAGCCGTAGTCGGAAGTGACCTCCTTTGAAACGGGTACCGGCCATGCCAAGAGACTGGCCAATTTTTCAAGATCCAGGTTGTCAATCGAACCTTCTTTTTGAACTTTGCCCGTTGCTTTCATAATGCTGTCAGATACTGTGCGCAATTTTTCGCGGAGCTGCTTCTCTGTTGTTTGCAGTTGTTCTTTCTCCTTGATTGCCTGTTCACGCAAAGCCAATTGGCTTTTCTTTTGTTCACGTTCCTCCCAGTTCCATGACCATACCGGTATTTGGGACGCCATTGCCAAAGGAAGATAGACGATGCTGTATTTTTCGGTCATTGCTTTGACTGTTTGCTGATTTTGTAAAGAGTATGTGCTGGCTTGTCCGCTCTGTTCAGAGATCCTTTCATCAATTTGTTTCAGCTTCTCATTCACATCAAGGATTTGCCGGTGCACTACTTTTACCTGTTCTTGGAGCTGCCGTTCTTGTGTAAGCAGAATGTGAACCGACTCTCTTGCGGGTGAAGCGTTTCCGGCGTGTGCCCGGCCTGCTGCAAGAATTGCCAGGATCCCGCATAAAAGTCCCATTCTTCTTCGTAGCATCCTGAACCTCCAACTGTGATGGAAATATAATTTTTTTCTTGAGAGGAAAATTATAGGGCTTCCTCGAACTCAAACATATACAAGTATGTGACAGATGGGGGAGTTTTATGAGATTTGTTACTTTTTTACAGAATGGATTTCAAAAAATCGGTCTTGTGACGGGAGAAGGAGTACTTGATTTGCATGCGGCAAAAGAAGCGTTGGGGATTTCCGTGAACTTGCCGGAAAGTCTGGTTGAAGTCATTGAAGCGGGAGATTCCGCGATCGATCTTGTACAGTCGATCCAAAAATCAGCCGAGAGCAGCAAGTACATCCTGCCTGTTTCCGATGTGCAGCTGCTTGCTCCAATCCCCCGCCCTCGAAAAAATATTTTTTGCGTGGGCAAAAACTATGTGGAACATGCAAAGGAAATGAAAGCGGACAAGCCCCCGGAGCATCCGATCCTGTTTTCGAAAGCGCCTACGTCCGTCATTGGGCCTGATGCGGATATCGACAGTCATCCCGGAGTTACCGAAAAAATCGACTATGAGGGTGAACTGGCTATTGTCATTGGAAAAAAAGCGAAGTCCGTGAAGAAAGAGCAGGCCTACGAGTATGTGTTTGGCTATACGATTATTAACGATGTGTCCGCCCGGGACAAACAGTTTCGCCATACCCAGTGGCTGCTCGGAAAGAGTTTAGACACATTCTGCCCGATGGGCCCGGTACTCGTACATAAAAGCGAATTGCCAGATCCGCAAAACCTGAATCTTGAGACGCGTGTCAACGGGGAAGTCCGGCAGTCGTCGAATACCTCGTTGATGATTTTTGATATCCCGACATTGATAGCGACAATCACGGAAGGAACCACGCTTGAACCGGGAGATATTATCGCCACCGGAACCCCGGCGGGTGTGGGAATGGGCTTTGAACCGCCTCGGTTACTGCAAGCAGGCGACGTGGTGGAGGTAGAGATAGAGGGGATCGGAGTGCTTCGGAATCAGGTGAAGTAGGGGTCTTCTAAGAGCCCCGGTGACTAGCTCACCGGGGCGTTCTAACCAATAAACAGAATTCTCGCATCTCCAATTTCAATTGTCGGTCAGGTGGTAATTCCGGCCAATTGTCTGTGAAAAAACCATTCCACCACGACTATTCCCACCGTGATTGTAAGTACCTCCCCTGTCCCCAGGGTCCATCCCATCATGCTTCTGACCAGCCACAAAAAGCCGAAAGCCAAAATCCCATCCACAAATGTCGCCACTGTGTTATTACTCAATCTCAAAACGAGTTGGTCGCCAACCAAAAAAGCGATGATCGACAGAAGTAGTGCCATGACAACGCTTTGCAGTAAAGTGGCATCAGAAAACCAGATTAAAAGCGGAATCACGACAGCACCGTTTAATAGGAATTTGATCAGGAATTTGTTCACTGGAATCCTACCTTTCGGATTTAGGGTTCATTGCCGATGAGGTAGTTTGTTCGAAAACATTATTGCTTATCCCTGGCTGGCTGCCGGCAGTTAACTACTCAATCGGCGGTTCTTTTGTCAGCATTGCAATTGGATACGCAGCCGGGAAGGGATTGCTGGAGATTGTGCCGTGAGCCATCACCCCATCAAGGTGGGAGACGGTAAAGATGCTGCCAGGTTCCCCTTCGATAAAATATTCGCCGCCTATTTCGATGGTGTTTGGATCCATCAAATAGGAAGCGGCCAGGTACCAACGGGTGCGGAGCACCATCGCTTGGTCGAAGTCGCCGGCCTCAAACAGTTCAACTCCGCGCATCTTCAGCCGCTCCATCTCTTCCTGCAGTTCTTCTTTCGTCATTTCACTCAGCAGCTTTTCCGGTTTCATATTACGCTTTCCATTCGAGTTGGCGGCCGCCAATCAGATGATAATGCAAATGGAACACCGTCTGCTGTCCATGCTGGCCGATATTGGTGATCACGCGGAAGCCTGACTCGTCGACACCCATTTCTTTCGCCACTTTTTGCAGGGCGAGATGCAGATGTCCGATCAGTTCCTTATCTTCTTCTTGAATGTCCAACACTGAGGTGATGTGCTTCTTCGGAATCGTTAACACATGCACCGGAGCAATCGGGTTGATATCGTGAAATGCAACTACATGCTCGTCTTCATAAACTTTCTTTGCAGGAATTTCTCCGTTGATAATCTTGCAGAAAATACAGTCCATACCCATCCACCTTTTCCTATGTATGATTTTATTTATTTAAACTTCCGCCAGTCCTGGTTGCTCTTGTTGAGAAGGTACTCGAAGTCGTTTTCCAAACGTTTCTGTTCCGCTTTTCGTGCTTCTTCCTCTTGCCGCCGCTTTTCTTCTTTGCGGCGTGCCTCTTCCGCTTCCAGTTCCGCCTGTTGGGTCTTCAATTTGTTCAGAATTTCCGGATCCAGCAGGTCCTTGAGTGTAGCCGGTCTGTCCGCAGCGGACTTTCCTTGTGTACCGGGAAGGTTGTGTCCTGCACGCGGCCGATTTTTCTTCGCCATGGTTCTCACCTCGTTGTTACTCATCCACATTATAGCAGTTTCAAAAAGGGTATTCTATAATGGAGAAATTGGAGGCGATCGTATGTTGTATTATCCGAAAAGCTTGCAGGCAGAAGACGGACGACTGGTTGTGCACATTCCTGAATCTGCATTCTTTATTGAAAAATGGGCGGGTCTTGGCGAGAAGTTCACCGGTTTATCCATTCGTTGGGCGGCCGGCAGGGATGTGCAGGGCGCTCTGGTGGTGATCGGGGTGCGCCATGAGGGAAGAGGCTTTGATGTGGCGTTTCGAAAAGAGGCGTGGGATCAATTGGCGCAAGAACCGGAGTTGCTTGTCATCCGGTACGGAGCTGATTTCAACGATTCCAGCAAGGAAACAGTCATAGAAATCCCCGATGGTTCTTTTGGGGATTTCATCGAGACCTGCCAACGTCAGGCGGCCGACGATCCGCAGAAGACAGTAATCGGGGAATTGGCTCGCTATTTCGAGTAGTCATCTTTGAGATATTTACATATTTCCGGTGGGCGGATCCGAGGTTCTGCTCGGTTCCTGCGGGCGTTGATCAGGATTGGTGCGGCCGTTAAATAAGGTTTCTGTCAGGCCGTCCAGTTTATCCATCACCTTACCGAACCCATATCCAATCAGAAACGAAAGCGCAATTTTTGGAATCAACGAGTCGCTTATATCGATCAACAGGATTCCGCTTTGAAACAGTAGTACGGTCATAACAGCCGTTCCGCCGCTCATGATGGGACGAAGAAAGTACCAGAGCCACCATTTGTGAATGTTCAGTTTGTCATGGATATTGTACCAGTAAAAAAGTCTCAAGCAATATAAAGTCCCACCGATAACTCCTGAGAAAGCATAATATTGGAATTCCCTAAACAGGGACAAATTCACTGCACCCAATGCGGCGTCGTTTAAAGTGCCGCTTTTCAGAAGTGCAATCCATACAAAGCTCCCGACAAACAACAGCAGGAGATACCCTAACACCATTGCTTTCATCCAACGTTCTTTGCTTGCCAATAGTTCCTCACCTCGCTTTCTTTAGGTGGTTACCACATCCTATGAGAGCATGTTCGGGATTGTACCGGCCTGGTGTCGCTGGGAATGCACATTTTCGGTATAATGAGTGGAAGAGACCCAGTATTCCGTCAACTAAAGGATGAGTAGCATGTTTCGAGATGTTCGATACGATGAGATAAAAAAACGCAAGGATTGTGTGCTGATTGATGTACGCTCAGAAGGGGAGTATGAGGAATCCCACATTCCGGGAGCCGTAAACATACCGGTGTTTACTAATGAGGAAAGGGCCCAGGTCGGAACGGTGTACAAGCAGATCGGCCAAGAGCAAGCCAAGGAGTTGGGGTTGCGGATCGCTTCGGCGAAGCTTCCCGAATTGGTAAAGGCTGTTTCCGAAGCGGCGGAGGACAAGGAGCCAGTTGTGTATTGCTGGCGTGGAGGCATGCGAAGCAAGAGTATAGCGACTGTTCTAGACTTGATGGGCATGCCGGTGTACAGGCTGGAAGGCGGCTACCGGGGATATCGGGAAAGTGTTGCGGACCGGCTGGCCAATTTTGAACTGAAAGCAAAGTGTGTTGTCCTCCACGGAATGACCGGGGTCGGAAAGACCGAATTATTGAACCGGCTGGCCGCTGATGGCGAACCGGTTATGGATTTGGAAGGGATGGCGGGCCATAAGGGGTCGGCGTTCGGGTCAATTGGAGAGAAACCGCGCAATCAACGGATGTTTGATTCTTTGCTGCTGCCGAGGCTGGAGGAATTGGCGGAGAGTCCCTATATCATCATTGAGGCAGAAAGCAGACGCATCGGGCGGGTCAATATGCCGGATTTTCTGGTGGAAGCGAAGCAAAAGGGACTCCATATCCTGTTGGAAGCACCGCTTCACATCCGCGTAAAACGGACTCTCGATCAGTATGTTGTCGAGGATCCGGAATTTCAGGACAAAGTAAGTGGGGCGCTCCGATCCATTGAGAAAAAATTGGCCCATGAGGATCGTCAATTCGCTTGGCAAGCGGTGGAAGAGAACAGGTACGAGGATTTGGTTGAACTGCTTCTCGTAGAATATTATGATCCCCGCTACAAACATACAATGCAGCAGTACTCGGGGGAGTTTATCAAACTGGATGCCACTGATTTGAATCGGTGCACGGAATCGGTGAAACAGACAATTCGTGAGGAGTTGGGGTTAAAAAGCGGAATTGTAGTGGAATGATAGCTAGAACGTGCCTCAATTATGGGGTGCGTTTTTCTTATGATGCGTGCCCGGGTCTTGAATAGGCTGTTGTCGGTTGCGGTTCCATTTGTCCCTGAATTTACTGGAACGAAAAAGGAGGGATCTACAATGGCTGATAAGGAGCACCGGCATGAATTGGAGTACATTCATTGGCGGGGCGGGCCGATTCACTTTCATGAATATGCAACTCGCACTGCAGTAGCCAAAGGCCATACACATCTGATGGGTGGCGCTACGTCCGCGGATCCCGGCGGGGTGGATGAGCATGTCCATGCTTATGATGGAGTGACCACGTTTGATCATGGTCATGTTCACCGGTTTCGCGGCGTAACCGGACCGGCAATTCCCCTGCCAGGTGGAGGACACACCCACGAGTTTGCAGGGGAAACTTCCTTCGCTGACGGTCATACCCATGCTTATTACGGCAGGACCGGCGGAGAAATCCTCCCTTGAAGAAGTGCTTTTTCCAGAATTGCAAAGTGACGGGACTCTCTGCATCGATTAAGAGGGGCGATTGATCGGACTAAAATAGACGGATTGCAGAAGATAATTGTCAGTTACAATAAACCTTGTCCCGGAATTAACTGAAAGTACGCAAGGGAAGTGGCATCTAGTAAAACAAGAGAGGGGGGATTCTCATGGCAGGAGTATTTGGCGGATTCACTCGCTGGGCGGTCGTGTTCCTGATCATTTTTGTACTGTTTATTCTTCTGGTTCCCGGAACTTACTAAAATCTGTTCGAAAACCCATGCTGACAAAGGGGGTTCCCAGGAGGAATCCCTTTTCTAATGTTCTAAAAAACCATTCCGTTCCCAACTGAATAGATTGTGGATAGGCGCACTATCTGCCGCAAAAGAAACAACTCCCTCGATTGAACGGGGAGTCCGATTTCTTATAGAATCCGGGAACAGGTCTGATTGGACGCAAGTACGTGACAATTTAACCGGAGCCGCGCGTACTTGAGCCGGTGCAAACAAAAGGAAGAATTATATGATTTTTGGATTGTACCGTATGAGCAGCGATTGTTTTGCCATGTCGTTGTCGACGGTTTCCTGCAATTTGAGAAGCAGGTCGTGACTTGCTTCAACATTGTCGAAATACCGGACCATCCGGTTATAAAATCTTCTTGGGAAAGCCAGGTAAGAGAAAAAAATCTTCCATTCTTCCCTGCTGACCGGAACGGATAATCGGGATTGATAGGCCTGAAGGAACGTATGGACAATCAACGGATTCCACTGATACGGAGCCGCGTGATACTGAAGAAACTGGGCCAAATCCAGCACCCGTTCCGCATAAACCATCGTCTCAAAATCGATAAACCAGATCTGGTTATCGGGATCCAGCATAATATTTTTGTGATGGAGTCCGCCATGACACAAAACGGCCGACTCGGGGCAGGTTTTCAAAAGCGAGTCGGGCGATACTCCCTGAAGATACTCATAGGCGAGTGAACAGCGGTAATGTAAAAAATCCAGGATTTGAACTTCCAACGGATTGGCGGAACGGTGCTGCTTCCAGGACCGAATTTTGTAATACGCGTCGACCAGAAATTTTTGACGTTTCCCCCACTCGAACCGGTGGCTTGCCTGCTCGGGCATGACACCTTTTGCGGCATGATGAAAGTCTCTCAAAGCAGTTCCGATTTTCTCCAAAAAAGGGAAGCTTTCTTTCGGAACTTCAACGACATCCAACCATTCTTCCATAAAATAGGATTCCCCGTCATAATCAATCAAATATTCTCTGCTGTTGGAAAGAAGAAAATCAGGCATGCGCTCAAACCCGTTTTGCCTGATTTTCCGCAAACAATTTGCAATAAAAGGGAGATCCGGCAATTCTTCCGCATTTTTGAATCCAAAAATTCCGAAAGGGGTCTCCACCTTATAAACGGCCCGGACTTTTTCCAGAGAACGGACTTGCAAGCCGTAATGTTTCAGAATCAACGATTTAACGGTATCCGGAGGAAGTTTCACCTCGGCTCGAATCAAGTTTCTCATCCTCTTATCGATATGGATTTCAAATAGGCTTCAAACTGGGATAACAAGACCATATACCTTTCGTTCGGATTCAGGTCGTGTTTCCTTTGGCGAACTGTTTGCAGCGCTTCATGCCGGCTCAAGCCAAAACGCTGCATATAAAAGGCTGTCAAAATAAAGCCGAGCCGGTTAATTCCGTCCGTATCATGGACATATAGAACATAACCCGTATCCAGCACAGCATTCATCATCCCTGTTGCGGCAATCACCCAATGAAGCTGCGGCGGCTCCTTAGCCGAAATAGGAGTCCAGATCAGCAATCGATTGGTAAAATCGAATGGAGGTTTATCCTGTTCCTCGCGAAGATTGAGAATGGCGTGCACTTTTTGCTCGATGAACTTCCAACCGTTTTCATTCAATTTGCGGCCGGCATAGAGGTGATTCGGAATGATTTCCACGATGTCCATACGCAATCTCCTCACACAATATTTTGTCTCCTCCACGGGGAATTTGACATACTACGGCCGGAGTTTGACAATCGGTTTAAAATCGTTATCAGTTTATGTTTGATCCTTCATGTCCTGTCACCGATATATAGCCGCGGGCAGATAAGTAGTCGAGGATCTTTCTTGCCGCTTGGACAGGCGAAGATTTGTCCGTCTCAATCACAATTTCGGGACGGTCGGGTTCTTCAAAATAATGGATTGTAGAAGGATATCTCTTGTATTTGCCATTTGTATCTCTTTCAAGCCGCGTATCCAGCGGACATTTCAAGTACACTTCAATGAAATCTTTTATGTCGGTACGGGCCAATTCTCGCATTTTCCGCAAGCGTCCCACGGATGAAATCAGAACGATCACGTTATGTTTAGATAAAAGCTTGGCCACATAGATCAAATTCGTGGATTTTTCCCTTTGACGGGTTTCCCAGTGAGGGCTTAAGTCCTTGGTAAGAGAACGGGGCACTTCGTCACTGTCGAGAAGCTCCACGATGTAACCGCTTGATTTCAGCTCCTTCTTCACTTGTTTACTAATCGTTGTTTTTCCGCAATTCGGCAGACCTGTAAGCCAGATTACCACTCCTTTTTGCATCTTTCCAAAACCCCCTTCAATCGGACTTTATTTAGGGTATTCAAATAAAATAAGCTCCGTTTGGACTTGCATACCCTTTCCGAATGAGCGGGGAAAAAATGGATATCAGTGGATATAGCCGCGGTCTTTGAGATGCTGCAAAATCAAGCGAACACATTCCTCAGGCGACATTTGACCGGTCTCCAGAAGAATGTCGGGGCGTTCGGGTTCTTCATAAAAATGGAAGTAATCGCTGTGCGTTTGATATTTGCCTTGGACATCCCGTTGCAGACGTATATCCAGAGGACAGTTTAAATAGATTTCCAGATAATCCGGAATTTGTTCCCTGAGACGTTCCCGCAACTGACGAAATCTTCCGACCGAAGCAATCAGAACAACAGTTTCATACTCATACAATAACCGGGACAGAAAAGACAGGTTCTCATATTTTAGCCGCTGTCTTTCTTCCCAGGTATCCGCTTGGGGCTTGATGATTGCCTCAGGCAGAGTGTCGCTGTCCAGCCGTGCCACCCGGTATCCTCTTTGTTGCAATTCGTCCGACAGCAATCGGGTAAGCGCAGTCTTTCCGGATTTCGAGTGGCCGGTAAACCAGAGAACCGCTCCTTTTTGCAAGTCCTTCTCCCCTTATTTATTAGATCCGGTTAGGAGGAAATTGTTGCAGGAACATTTCTTTCCCCAAATCCTGATCGATGATTTTTTTTAATTTGAAGTAAGCTTTTACTGTCGGCTGCTGAGTGTCAAAATATCGGTTCATCCAGGTATAAAACCTTCTGGGAAATGCCAAATACGAAAAAAAGCATTTCCATTCTTCACGGGCGATCGGGGTGGACAGACGCGACTGGTAGCCGTGGAAAAAGCGGCGAATAACACTGGGATTCCATGCGTGAGGGGGAGCGTGATAATGAAGCAGTTGAGCGAGGTCAAGCACACGTTCGGCATAAATCATGGACTCCCAATCAATAAACCAAATCTCCTCCTCTTTGCCGACCAGGATGTTTTTATGATGGAGGCTGCCGTGACACAGAACCGCCGCTTCCGGAGAATCGGCCAAAAGGTTGGAGTAGGAAACCTCTTTCAAATATTCATGCGCCAACCAGCACCGGTATTGAAGAAAATCCAGCATCTGGCGCTCCAACCCGATCCCGAGTACGGTCCTGTCCTGCTTCTTCCAGTTCAGGATTTGCAGATACGCATCCCTGAGAAAATCACGGCGCTTCCCCCAGCCGAAGCGCGAACTATCCGGAGCGGGCAGCAAACCTTTCGCGGCGTGATGAAAGTCGGCCAGGGCGATGCCGATTTTTCCGATCACGGCCGCATTTGCTTTTGATACTTCTTCAGCGTCAATCCACTGCTCCATGTAGTAAATTTCCCCGTCGTACTGAACGAGGGATTCCCCGGTGTTGGTAGGCAAAATATCGGGTAAATGGGGAAATCCATTTTTTTTTATGTGTTCTGTACAATTCCTGATAAATGAGAGATCCGGC
This sequence comes from Effusibacillus consociatus, assembly GCF_042652925.1. Taxonomy (NCBI): domain Bacteria; kingdom Bacillati; phylum Bacillota; class Bacilli; order Caryophanales; family Alicyclobacillaceae; genus Effusibacillus; species Effusibacillus consociatus. The sequence goes on along the minus strand of NZ_JBHSHC010000128.1, from coordinate 27,574 downwards.
AACTCGGCAGCGTTTTTAAAACCGTATGCGCCGTGTTCGGTTGCAACCTTATAGGCGGCACGCACTTTTTTTAATGAAATGACATCAAGATCATAATATCTCAGAATAATGGATTTGATGGTCGACCGGTCCAGGTTGACGTCGGCTCTGTACACCCTACCACCCTTTCAGACACTGGGGATTCAAATGCGCGTTACCTCTCCCTTTGTCATATGTATGCAGGTCGAAATGATTGGTGTATACAGAGAATTGTACATGAAGCTGGAGGGTAATTTAATACTGATCCGGATTGGATGGTTATACTTGCCAATCGACAGAGGTGGGAACATGGCGTTTCATTTAGGGGATATTGTGACTCGGACATTCCTTGGTTTTGGATTGTTGCTCCTGTCGGCCCTTGTGTTGGGTAAAAAAATGATTTCGCAAATGAGCTATTTTGATTTTGTAACCTATATCACACTCGGATCGTTAACGGGGGCCATAATCCTCGATCATCACATTTCTCTTGCAGATTTGATTCTGGCGATTGCCGCGTTCAGTTTCATCAGTTTTCTTACGTCTGTTGTTTCCCTTAAGAACCGCAAGGTGCGAAAAATAATTGGGGGAACCGCCCTTGAATTGATTCGAGAGGGAAAGATTCTTGAAGAAATGTTGGAACAAAGCCGCATTTCAATGGAGAATCTGGTGTCCCAACTCCGGCTTAAAGGCGTATTCGAGATTCAGACTGTGAAACAGGCGTTTCTGGAGCCAAACGGAGAATTAAGCGTTCTTCTTGCAGCTGAGGCACGCCCGTTGACTTTGGGAGATTATCAGCGGGCACCGGTTCCCGAAGAAAATCTTCCTGTAGAATTGATCATCGACGGTACTGTAATGACAGAAAAGCTTGTAAAAGCAGGTCTCGATCTGGCTTGGCTGCTGCAGGAACTCGACAAGCATGGGGTGAACGACTACAAAGATATTGCTTATGCGGTGCTCACCTCCAAAAACAAGCTTTACTTGGACAAGTATCGTGATGATTTACACGGAGCCCCGCGCACTCGAGGCTGATGGAATGCAAAAGACCAACGGATGTGCCATGCGTCCGTTGGTCATCCGGTTGCTTTTACCACCAATAAGGACCGAACAAGAGGGGAGTCAGCGCCAGTAAAGCCAAGAAAGGCAAGAAGAAGCGGCCAAATCCGAAACCATAGGGATAGGGATAATAAACATTTTCGCCTTTTACGGCTCCCGGTTTATCTGCTGTAACCGCCTCGGCCTTTGTCGTTTTCCCTGCCGTTACAACCGCTCTTCTTGGAAGAGGCTCCAGCCAGATTCCGTCCGTTGTCACCTCCCGGACAATTCCATAATGCTTGATTCCGTCATGACACTGTGCACAAACGGGCTGCCCGATAAATTGCCTCGCGTAGCTGTAAGAAATAGCCATTTATCTCTCTCCTTTCTGGGATTTTCCCTACCATCTTACGAAAAGCGGAGCATAACGGCGCTCCGCTTTTGTTGATTATTCACGAACCCGGCGAAAATAGATGACTGTCCGTTTCCATTCGAGCCTGCCTTGAATTAATTATGAGTGTGTTAACAATCCAACAAAGGGAGGAAAGCAAGAATGGACGGATACGGAATCTTTGGGGGATACACCCGGTGGGCGGTTGTGTTTTTAGTGATCTTCGTCTTATTCTTCCTGTTGGTTCCCGCTGGAGCAGCTACGGTTTGCAAGACAGTTCCGGTTTACTAGCACCGGGGGAAAGGGCTGGAGTCGAATCCGGCCCTTTTTAATGTACTGTCAATAAAATATAGACATCTTACCGAAGATACCAGTCCGTTTCAACAAAGTTTGTCCGCGAATTTACTATAGCTATACAAGGGGAGGAGGGAAAAAAGTGACTGCTGGAATTGGTGTATTCGGAGGCTTCACTCGGTGGGCTGTTGTGTTTCTGATCATCTTTGTGCTGTTCTTCTTATTGGTTCCGGGGTATGGCTATGGGGCTGTGGCTCGTCCATACGGTGCATATCCAGGGGCGGTGTATCCCGGAGCGGTTGGCGTTCCTTATGGCGGACTCTATTAAACCTACTGATTCAAGCGTTATCCAGGCAGTAATGAAAAGGGATTCCGTGAAGAATCCCTTTTCCTGTTCGATCCATTTGCCATTCCAACACTCCTTACGCATCACAAACAGGGCCCGGGTGTTCCTCCCCGGGCCCTGTTTGTGATGCGGCAGTATTTGTGTCCATCAAGGATCAACTACGGGTGCTACGGCTGCTCCGGCATAACCAGGCACAAGCAAGATGAACAATACAAAGATGATCAGGAATACGACAGCCCATCGGGTATATCCTCCAAAAACACCGTACATGGAAACTTCTCCTTTCCTCATCTTAATGTGTGGTTGCCAGATTCAACAACTCAGTAAACGGGAGTTGTGGTGCAAACGGTGGTTGCCGCAGGAACCAACAGGATAAACAGAACAAAGATAATCAAAAAAACGACAGCCCACCGGGTATAGCCTCCAAAAACGCCAACATATCCATCCACTGAGAGCCCGCCTCCTTTGAAGTAGTCTACTCCAGTAAATGCGGAGGAGGTGTTTGCCGTAACGTACATTCGTCTAGAGTGAGCAAATCTCCGCGAGTGTCATACCTCTAACCCGGCATTTTCTCGTTAACGGGGAGGAGCGGTCGGAACAGGAGCCAGCAAAGGCCCTACAGCTCCTGTAGAAGTCGCAATCGCTGTTGGAGTGATGGTTTCTGCGTCCCCGAGAATGACAACCGCCGAATTGGAGATAGCGTTGATTTTTAAATAGCCAACTTGGATATCGCCATTTTGTACTTGCATATTGATATGGATTGACATTTGAAAAAACACCTCTGGATTATGGTTCCTGCATAAAATCTCCAACAAAATTAAGATCGTTTGCCTGATTGTCGGTCCGATCCGTAAAGTGGAGCCTGGTGGCGGTGTGGAGATGGCGGGCACGTGTGATAAAGCTCGGTGCACCGCGAGGTAACGCCGTACTGGAGGACCGCACGAATGGAGATACTTGTCCTGCGTCACCAATCTGTACGACTCCGGCCAGCAGCACCAGGTTCACCTTCATCATCCCTACTCGGGTCATCTTTGGACGATCACGATAGCGTGCCATGGGATTAGAGAGCGGAGGCGATATTCATATCGCTCAAGTCCTGAACATTGGTATTGTGTTTGGGCAAGACAGAAGCCCTCCTTTCATTTCAAGACATCTATATGAAATAAAAAATAAATTGGTTACCAAACCCTGTTCTTTGACGTACAGTAAAAGAGAAACCAATGTGCCAGGTAGGGGGAATCCGAATGCCAGCAATCCTTGGCGCCTTAAAAGTAATCAGTGTCGGTAGCGCTGGAGTGGTTCATATCGGGGATGTTGCCATCATCGCTCCCAAAGCTGCAGCCAAAACTTACGCAGGATCTGGCTCTTTCAATACGGGAGATTTTCCGTCAACATACAGTGTCGTGAGCTCTACAAATACAAACGATCAAGACATTGCGGATGAAAATATAGTGGGACTGTAAAATGGGGAGAACTATGAAAGTTGTACAGACGATTCATATCGGATCAATCACGATTAATACTATAGGGGGGGCGTCCGTTTTGCAGATCGGAAGCAGCGGACTGATCCAGGCGCATTCCGAATCTTATGAGACAACTGAAGTGGTTAAGGAGCCCGGAAGACCGCCTCTGGCACCTCCAATTACAGACACTCCTTCCCTGGAGGATGGTGTTCAAGTGCAGGCTCCTGAAGCCATATTAGGCGGTGAACCTCCCTTAAATGTAGAACAAGAACCCTAGCCTTGAAAAAGGTAGGGTTCTTGTTCGTTAGAATTCATTTTGTCCCCACGTGTCATCGAGACAAAAAGCATATTGACGGGCAGCTTCAAAATACCGCTCCCGGGCTGCAACACATTCCGCCGAATTGTTTCCATAAAGCCTGCAGACACTTGCCCGCTCGGCAGCAAGACGATTGGTGCGAGCCCATTGGGGAAAGCAGGGATCCAGGATACCTAATGGCGGTGCAGGGAGCAGCGCGTAAAACGGATGGTCGAATATCATGAACAAACCCCTTTTTTCAAAGTGATGTATATGCCTACTTTATGATCCATCGATAACCGGCGGTGCAACATGAATCGAAGTTGGACGGATTGCCATACTAAGGCTTGGGGTGATGATTCATGGGGATGGATATTATTCAATTGTTCTGGGAGGTACCGATCATTTTCTTGTCCCTGTTTCTTTTGACAAGAATTGAAGGGAAAAAACAGATCTCTCAACTTACCTATTTTGACTATGTGACAGGCATCACAACAGGTTCAATCGCTGCCGCCGTGCTTGCGGATCAGGAACTGCCTGTGGTAAGAGGGATTGTCGCACTCGTTCTCTGGGCAGCGTTTTCCATTCTTGCGTCCTTGTTGTCGGTTAAGTCCAGAAAAATCCGCAAATGGTCGGAAGGCGAAGCCGTTGCTGTGATTAAAGAAGGCAGGATCTTGGAGAAGAATTTAAAACGTCTGAGGTTGGACGTGGATAATCTGCGGATGCTGCTGCGGGGAAAAAACGTTTTTTCGATCGCGGATGTGGAATTTGCCGTTATGGAGACAAACGGCAGCTTGTCTGTTCTAAAGAAAGCAGAGAAAGAAACCGTAACGCGAAAAGATATGGGACTGCAAGTCCAACAAGCAAAACCCGGAAGGGAAATCATTGTAGGCGGGGTGCTGGATCAGAAGAAACTTGCGGAACTTGGCTTGTCCGAGGCGTGGCTGCAGCAAACACTGCAGCAGAACGGATTTCAGCAGATTGAAGATGTGGGATATATGGAAATTACCGGTGAGGGACAGGTATATATTGATCCTTTAGATAAATAGACCAGGCAAGAATTTCTTTCTCGATCTCCAACAAAGTCTGATAAAGCGGAAGATAATATTCTTTTAAGTCGGGAAACCTTCTCCCCAATTCCGGAATAAATTCGGCCAATTCACGTACTTCATGCAAAGTCAGTGATAGAATGGTTCGGACCTCTACGTCTAATTGAAAGTACATGAGGAATCCGGACAGAAGGATGGCTCTTTCCAGTTTTTGGCCGGCAACTGCAAAATCCCGGAACACGTGTTTCCTGTTTCTTAAATACAGGGCCGTGTCCGGTTTTTTTTCTTCGATTTGTCTCGGTACCGGCGGCACAGCCTGTATCACTCTGAGGTTCCAATTCTGAATTTGTCTGGCCAACTGTAAAATCGGCAAAATCTCCAACACCTCCATTACTTCCTATGTAGAAACGGTGTTCTTGGTGCAAAATCGTACGTCCGCTGGCCGGACATTTTTTATTTTCACCAATAGGCATTTGTCTGCATACGGTAATCACAGGAGGTGGACCGGATGAACAACAATCCGTTTGATTCCTTACGTCAATTGGGACAACTGGGGGAACAGCTGCAAAAAATGTTTGGGGAAGATTTCATGAAATCTGTGATGGGATCGAACACCTCACTTCCTAACATGCCGGGGTTTCAGTCAGCGGTTTCGGGAGCCAATGGGCAGCATTTTCCTTCAGATCCGTTCCAAAATGTTTTTAATTGGTCGGGAGGCAATTATCCCCGGCTTGATCTGTATCAAACCCGCAATGAAGTGGTTGCCGTTCTGGAACTGCCGGGACTTGAAAAGAGCAGCGATGTGAAGGTTTATGTCGAGCCCAACAAGCTGGTGGTGAAAGGGAATCAGAGTCGCCGCTATTCAGGGATCGCAAAAGAACAGTTTCTGATCTCTGAAAGAAGGAATTCCTTTGAAAGGGAAATTGCGCTTCCAGTTAAGGTGCTCGCACGAAAGGCGAGAGCGTATTACCGGCATGGATTGTTAGAAGTGCATCTGATAAAGGACGGAGGCAGCAAAGCGGAACCCAGTGGCAATTCAATCCCAATTGATTTTGAATAGATTGGGGTGAGCGATATATATTCTCCATGGTATGAGGAACTCTTCCAGCTTAAGAAACGACTGGATCAGATCGAGGAAGAACTAAAAAAACTGCGTGAACAGTCAAGAGTCGGCACGATCGAATATCACATTGAGAATTTGACGGTGGAAAGCATTCAGAATGGAATCTTGGATTTGGGGGTTCATATGGGAAACGAAACGGATAAGCGGATTATGTCGGGTGGTGGAGATCAGGAAGCGTCAAACAGGAAGCCGTTGAAGGAAAGAGTGCAGGTGTTGGAAGGTGATTTGCAGGAGGTGAAAGATAAGCTGCAAGGATGGGAAGAACGGCTGCAGACGCTGGAGAAACAAAGCCGGGTGATGGATGAACGGCTCCGTTATCTGGAGGCGATGCATCCATGAATGTAACGTATACAATCAAGATCCTGCAGATCGGTTCCTTAGAGGAAAGCACTTTACAAATCGGAGTCTCTTTGCACGGAGATTCTTGCCAAGATGAAGATGAAAAGGGGAAAAACGACGATAACGGGATCGATCAACAAGAGGAGGGAATCAAGAGCTGACTGCTTGCTTGATTCCCTCGACCCATATTCGAAGAGTTTCACCTATGTAAACCGCCTCCACACGGATTTGATAAGACTGATTATCGACAGTTACAATGCGACCTTCAATCAGATCTGTCACCAATTTCGGGTCCGAATCCAAGAAGCTTAATTCTTTATCCAGGAGTGCACGAGTCCGATTTTTTACATTTTTGACAATCGCAAGTTTCGTAAACTCATCGGGAGCGTTTGCTTCCACTTCAATGGTACGTACTCGCCGGATGCTTTGCCGTTGTCTGTTCAGCAAATCTTTCTTGAGAGAATCAATTTCTTCAAGGAGTTCTTTATTTTCCTGTCTCAATTGGTTTCTTTGCAGGTACAGGTGATCCAGGTCATGCCCCTTAACCGCAACAATAAAGGTTGCCCCTGCAACCATGCCCACGAGGAAAATGGCGATCTTCTCCATCATATCCCTCTCCCCGCGGTAATCCATTTCACCAGATAATATCCGACTTGACAACCCAGAAATGCCGAAACCAGATAGGCGAACTGCTTTGCGACCGAATCAAATTTGAAATCCCACATGCTGTCTCCAATAATTTTCAATGCATCAACTGAACCGCCGATCGCCGCAACCAGCGCCCATATCTTGAGCTGGTCTGCCAATTTGAACATCGTAGCCATCGGAGGGTGATGGGTAAGCATGGCCCCGAGGGCTCCGACCATCGACCCACCGAGCACCATTCCCAACGCTACGCAGAAGTTAAAGATTATCGTCGACAGAAAGCCCATGCCGATTCCCCCTCTGTGAAAACATATGACAAGCCCATCCACAAAATTCCCTAGACAATTTGCACTTCCGATTGTATGATAAGAGAAATAGATTATATCCTACTATTTTTGTAGGAATAGGGGAGGATTAAGGGTGGAAAGAGCTTGGACAAAGGATCCTTCAAAGTTAAATAAATTTGAACTGTACAAGCTGGAAAAAGACGGACTCGATATTTTAAACGACCTGAAGCGTTTTGCGGAGCAAGGGTATGAAGTGGTAACAGAGGACGATCTCAGCCTTTTGAAATGGGCGGGCGTATATGCGCAAAAGCCGAAGTCGGATGGCTATTTCATGATGCGTGTGAAAGTTCCCGGCGGAATCATGAATTCCGATCAGGCGCGTGCACTGGCAGGCGTTGCCCGGGACTATGGACGCGATGTGATTGACGTTACCACCCGTCAAGCGATTCAGTTCCATTGGCTGACTGTACAAAGCCTTCCGGATATTTACGAACGTTTGGATAAAGTGGGGCTGACTCCAATTGAAGCTTGTGGCGACTGCCCTCGCGCGATTATTGGGAATCCGCTGTCGGGCATTGATCCGAATGAACTGTTGGATGCGAGCCCGATCGTCGAGGAAGTTCATACATTCTTCCACATGAATCGGGATTTCTCGAACCTGCCGCGGAAATATAAAATCTCAATTTCCGGAAACATGTACAATACCGGGCATGCGGAAATCAATGACCTGGCGTTCACTCCGGCTGTCAAAGAAATTGACGGAGAAGAAGTGAAAGGCTTTCATGTAATGGTTGGCGGTGGATTGTCTGCAAAACCACACTTGGCCAAGAAGCTGGATATTTTCGTTCGTCCGGAAGAAGTGTTGAAAGTGGCGATTGGCGTAACAACAATCTTCCGTGATCACGGATATCGCGAGAAGCGTCATCATGCCCGCTTGAAGTTTTTGGTGGCTGATTGGGGTCCGGAGAAATTCCGTGAAGAATTGTTGAAACTTACCGGTCCTCTCCCAACTCAAGGCAAAGACATGACGCTTGGATGGAGTGCGAGCTATTTCTACGGCGTGCATAAGCAGAAACAGCCTGGCTTAAACTATGTTGGATTGTCCGTTCCGGTGGGGCGTCTCTATACCGAAGAAATGGAAGAATTGGCCCGACTTGCGGATAAATACGGAAACGGTTCCATCCGTACCTGTAACTCGCAAAACCTCATCCTGGCTAACATTCCGGATGAGAAAGTGAACGAGTTGTTGGAAGAACAGCTGTTAAAGCGTTTAACTCCATTCCCGAAGCCGTTTATGGCCTATGCTGTGTCTTGTACGGGGAATGAATATTGCAACCTCGCGCTTGTGGAAACTAAAGAGCGCATGCGTTCAGTTGCCGAATATCTGGATCAACACGTAGCACTGGACACGCCAATTCGACTCCATATGATTGGCTGCCCGAACTCTTGCGGTCAGCAGCAAATTGCCGATATCGGCATGCAGGGGTCTCTGACCAAAGTTAACGGTGAAATGGTGGAAGCCTACGATCTCGCTGTCGGGGGTATTCTCGGTCCGGATGCTCAATTTAACACGAAGTTGAAAGGCCGTGTTCCGGCAGACAAACTCCCGAATGCAATCGCACATCTTGTCAAATTTTATAAGGAAAGCAGACAAGAAGGCGAATCCTTCCACTCCTTCGTGAAGCGTCTGGGTGTTTCTGCATTCCAGGAAAAGCTGGAAGAGTTTTTGGCAGTAACGGTGTAAGAAGGAAAAATTTCAACTATAATGAAGAGACCATACACAGCCATGATTTACCGCTGTGATGGTCTTTTGCTTTTACTCGAAAGGATGACTGTTGTGAATCCGAAGCTCATCATCTATCTGGTCGCTTTTGCCGCATTCCTTGGACCATTTACGCAAACGATATACGCCCCGATTTTGCCTGAAATTCAATCAGACTTTCGGACTTCCCAGTTTCTTGTCAACATGAGCATCTCGATTTTTACGATTGTATTGGCTGTTATGCAAATTGTTTATGGACCGCTGACGGATCGCAAGGGACGGCGAAAAGTCCTGCTGCCGGGAATTGCACTGTATATCCTCGCTTCCATAGGGTGCGCCTATTCCGATTCGATTCATCAATTGCTTGTGTTTCGGGCAATTCAGGCAGCGGGAATAGCTGCAGGCTCCGTCGTAGCCACGACAGTCATCGGAGATTTATTTGAAGGGAAACTGCGGGGAAGAGCAATGGGCACCTTTCAAATGCTCGTAGCTTTAGGGCCGGTGGCAGGACCGGTGATTGGAGGATTCGTGGGCGGCCGATTCGGCTATCAAGGAATATTTGTCGTGCTGGCAGCAGCCGGCGTCCTTATGTTTGCAGCCAATTTTCGCTATCTTCGAGAAACAAAGCCTGAAGGGGGGGCAGGGGATTCCTTCCAAATCCGTGACTTTCTTTCCATCCTGGTTCATCCCACCGGGTCGGCCGTAATCCTGTTGGGATTCATTCAGTATTACACGTTTTATAACTTTCTTGTGTTTCTGCCCGATATTCTTGACCGTTATTATAAATTGTCGGCCGAGGGAAAAGGGATGGTGTTTTTGCCTTTGTCCCTGATGCTGGTTGCAGGAAGTTTTCTGGGAGGCAGGCTGCAGGAAAGAGTTGATGCACGGAAGGGTCTGATTGCTACATCTTTCTTCAATGTCATGGCGATCGTGTTGTTTGTTTTTGTTTCGAAATTTTCACTTGCGCTTCTGGTTGCAGGCATTTTCCTGTTTGGACTCTTCTTTGGTCTTTCCCTGCCGGTTCAAACCACATTATTGACCGAACCGTTTCTTCGTCAGCGTGCCACCGCGATTGGTGTCTATAATTTCTTCAGATATATGGGGATGGCCGCCGGTCCTTTGATCGGAAGTTTCTTATACCGATGGGGGGAGATCCCTCTGCTGTTCGGTTTTGCTGCAGCTGCCTTCGCCGGAATCGTACTGTTTGCCCGGAGACAACTGCTGACTGCCGGGCATCTTTCGGTTTCCTCAAGCGGAAAGTAAGCGAGTAAATTTCCCGATGGAGGACTCGTTTATAGATTCTGCTTGATTTTCTGCAGCAACTGTTCGGGCGAGTATGCTTCTATCAATTCGCCATCGACAATCGCAAACGGAATCAAAAAACAAGCGTTGCAGCGGTCGAGACACGGATGAATGACGAGCTCGACGTCCGGAAATACAGCATGGATTTGATCAATCAGTTGTCGAGCTTCGTTCGTTTCGCAAACCTCAATGATCATCCGCTGCATACCCCCATCCCATTTGATTCCTTCGTTGGTCAGCGTCAGCAGGTTGTGTGCTTGATTACTTAATTGGTCAGCGATTGTATGGGGGCCGGAATACGCCCTCCCCGCCTTGCAAACCCTTGTGAGGAGAACGGGATCATTTCCATCACAGGAGCCCTTCCCAATAATCCGCCAAACTCTACCATTTGACCAGCTGTGGCACCGGGAACAGGAATCACGCGAACGGCCGTTGTTTTTTTGTTGATCATCCCGATTGCCATCTCATCGGCAATCAAACCGGACAGCGTTTCGGCAGTCGTGTCGCCGGGAACGGCTATCATGTCAAGTCCCACCGAACAGACGCAGGTCATCGCTTCGAGCTTGGAAAGACTCAACGCTCCGGCTTCGACTGCCGCAATCATTCCATTGTCCTCGGACACCGGGATAAATGCTCCAGATAGTCCGCCTGGGTACGAAGTAGCCATCGCGCCGCCTTTTTTCACCGCATCGTTCAGCAGAGCCAATGCGGCAGTTGTGCCATGTGTACCGCATCGTTCCAATCCCATAGCCTCCAAGATCTGTGCAACACTGTCGCCCATGGCGTTTGTCGGAGCGAGGGAAAGGTCAATGATGCCGAAAGGTACGCCGAGTTCTGCAGCCGCTTTTCGGCCTGCCAATTCTCCCACACGGGTGATCTTGAATGCGGTGCGTTTGATCGTTTCCGCTATCGTGCCAAAATCGGCGCCATTTTCCAACCGTTTCAAAGCGGATAGGACAACTCCCGGACCGCTGACTCCCACGTTGATGACAGCATCAGGCTCCCCGAACCCATGAAAGGCACCCGCCATAAAAGGGTTATCCTCGACCGGATTGCAGAACACAACCAGCTTGGCGGCTCCAATTCCGCTTCGATCGGAAGTCTGTTCTGCGACGTCTTTGATAGTTCGTCCCATCAGGTACACTGCGTCCATGTTGATCCCCGCTTTGGTGGACGCGACGGATACGGAGGAACAGACCCGATTTGTCCTGGAGAGGGCATCGGGCAGTGATTGGATCAACGCCTGGGCAGAAGGAGTCATTCCTTTGTGAACAAGGGCCGAGTACCCACCCAGAAAATCGACTCCCAGCTCTGCGGCCGATTCATCCAATTGCATGGCGATTTCAACATAGCCATCCTTATCAAAACCGGGGAGTGCGTGGGCGATTGGAGTGACCGAAATTCTCTTGTTTACCACCGGTATTCCAATCTCTCGTTCAATGCTTTGAACGACTGGAACCAGACGGGATGCATATCGAAGAATCTTGTCCCGCACCCGGTTTTTTGTCGCAGTTAATGTATCGGCACGGCAATCATCGAGGTGAATTCCCATGGTGACAGTTCGAATATCAAGATGCTCCGTTTCGACCATGCGAATGGTTTCCAGTACTTCCTGTTCCGTATAGCTCATGCTCTCACCCCGCTTAAATCCGGTGCATCGAGCGGAACAACTCTTCGCTCTGCACGGTAATTTTAACACCAAGCCCAAGGCCTACTTCATCCAGAATCGATTGCAGTTCCTGAATCGAACAAACCGATTGCTTCAGATCGGCTACCAGGATCATCGTAAAGAATTCCCCGACAATTGTCTGCCGGATATCAAGAATGTTGACCTTATTGGTGGCCAATGTTTGGGTAACCCCGGCAATAATACCGATTCGGTCAATCCCTACAACTGTGATCAATGCTCGTTGTTCCATGGTGTCTCTCCTTATCATGTGCTTGTTATGAAAAAAAGACCATTCAAGCGAATGGTCAAAGAAGCCACGAATAGAAAACGTCTGCAGAAGACGACTGAAGTCCGTGCACTCCTCTGTCCTTTTGCCTGAGAGTTTCGCGTAATCGCTTGCCCCTTCGGCGCCCTGAGCAGGGTCTCTCCAGAGGTTCGTCCCGTAACGGTTGACCGAAATGTGCGGTATTTCCGAAACGTTCATCCGACCTGATTGCATACTACCAGTCTCTTTGCTGTCCGTCAATCAAATCTTATTCCCTTAGAATGGGCGGAAAATCATATTTTCAATTTTTACCGGTTGGGATATAATAAAAGCAAATCAACACGAATGAGATTTCACGGAACTGAATAGGTGCGGATGACTGCTGTGGGAGAGACCGAACAACCGTTCGGCACCGAAGGGGCAAGTCCCAAAAATTCCTTGGGACCAATCTCTCAGGTAAAGAGGACTGCAGCGGGACGCCACTCTGGAGAGAGCCATGAGCCACCAAAGGGGAAAACTCCCGGAAGACGAAGGGAGTTAAACTTTCCGGTAAAAGGACAGAGAAGGGTAGAAACTCTACCCTTTCCTGTCCTTGTTGTATTTTGAAGGACAGAGAGGGTAGATCATTCTACCCTTATTCTGTCCTTCTTTTCTTTAGTCGATATTTAAAATCCTGCGTCGTTCTGGAGGGGTGTTGGTATGGAATACAACAGTTGTTTCGACATTATTGGTCCAATAATGGTAGGCCCGTCGAGTTCTCATACCGCCGGTGCGGTAACGATTGGAAATTTTGTATATCAGATTCTGAATGGAGTACCGGATCGGGTAGAAATTACATTCTTCGGCTCTTTTTCTCAAACCTACAGAGGACATGGCACGGATAAAGCAATTATTGGCGGATTGTTGGGGATGGGCACCGATGATTTGAGAATCAAACAGGCGTTGGAGTTGGCTGAGGAGCATGGCATGAAGATGATGTTCAGGCTGGAAGAAGAATGCCCCTATTTTGACCATCCCAACACCGTTCTCATCCGGGCGGAAAAGGGGAAAGAGTCTGTCGTGGTGGGGGGTGTATCCCTGGGGGGAGGACTCTCCAAGGTGTTCTTGATTGATGAAATTCAGGTTGACATTCCTTTGAATGCGCCCCGTTCAGTTGTTCTTCACAAGGGAAATCTAACACGCAAGATACATTTCAGGTGAGGTAGGTGAATACAGCATGGATTTTAAGTCGATGGCGGAGCTCCTGGATCACTGCGAACGGAAAAAAAGGAGCATTGCCGAAGTCATGCTCGATGTGGAAGCAAGCAAGACAGGCCGCTCCAAGGCAACCATAATCGAAATGATGAAGCAGCGTCTGATGAAAATGAAGGACGCTGTTGATGCAGGAGTGTCGGACCGATCAACGGCGCCAAGCGGAATCTCCGGCGGAGATGCCTGCCTGATGGGACATTATAAGGACAAAGGCGAGTACCTTTCGGGAAGCTTTATTGTCGATGCGATGCGTTTCTCGTTTGCCACTTCCGAAACCAATGCCCGAATGGGGGTAATCGTTGCGACTCCGACCGCCGGAGCAGCGGGGATTCTTCCCGGATGTCTGTTCTCCCTGCGTGAGAATGCCGGACTCTCTTACGAGAAGTTGGTGATGGGATTGTTCACCGCAAGCGCTCTCGGGTATGTAATCGCCAACCGGGCGTTCATATCGGGGGCGGCGGGAGGATGTCAGGCGGAAGTGGGATCTGCCACCGCGATGGCCGCGGGAGCCATTGTCGAATTAAAGGGCGGAACGCCGGTTCAAGCAGTTAACGCCACAGCGATTGCCCTGAAATCCATGCTGGGGCTGGTATGTGATCCGGTTGCCGGACTCGTGGAAGTTCCCTGTATCAAACGAAATGTCATCGGGACGGCGATCGCTTTTTCCGCTGCAGACATTGCCTTGGCGGGTATCACAAGCCGCATTCCCTGCGATGAGGTGATCGCCGCAATGTACGAGATCGGAAAGAAAATGCCTGTCACATTGCGGGAAACGTCCTTGGGTGGATTGGCAATGACACCAACGGGGAAAGAGATCAAAGATCGGATACTAAAAAAGGAATCGTTTTAGAAGGCGCCGGGTTCGAGAAATCAATCGTTTGTCCCCAAAATGTATCATTTCACAATGCAGTAGAAAAATATTTGGGACAGTACAACGAAAGGATGTTGCGAATATGATTATCGGCGTGCCAAAAGAAATTAAAAACAACGAAAACAGGGTTGCCCTCACTCCTGCGGGTGTGGAAGTCTTGAAAAGCAGCGGTCATGACGTGTATATCGAACAATCCGCCGGTCTTGGAAGCGGTTTTCCGGATGACGAATACCGACAAAAAGGGGCTCAGATCCTTGACACGGCTGCAGAGGTATGGGCGAAGGCGGATATGATCATGAAGGTCAAAGAGCCGCTCCCGGAGGAATACGGGTATTTTCGCAAGGGATTGATCCTCTTCACCTATCTGCATCTTGCCCCTGAACCGGAACTGACGCGAGCATTACTCGAGAAGGAAGTCATTGCAATCGCTTATGAGACCATTCAACTGGATGACCGCAGTCTGCCCCTGCTGACTCCCATGAGTGAAGTCGCGGGACGGATGTCGGTTCAAATTGGGGCTCAATTCCTTGAGAAACCGTACGGCGGAAAAGGGGTTTTGCTTGGCGGAGTTCCCGGGGTGCCGCCCGCGGAAGTCGTCATCATCGGCGGCGGAGTGGTCGGTACGAACGCAGCAAAAATGGCATTGGGAACGGGCGCAAGAGTTACCATTCTCGATGTGAATCCCGATCGTCTCCGCTATCTGGATGACATTTTCGGGGGACGTGTGGCAACCGTGATGTCAAACTCCCACAATATCGAGGAGGCGGTTCGCAAGGCGGATCTGTTGATTGGCGCGGTCCTCATTCCGGGAGCCCGAGCTCCCAAACTGGTGAAGGAATACATGGTAAAAGGAATGTCCAAAGGTTCGGTAATTGTCGACGTGGCCATTGATCAGGGTGGATCGATCGAAACGATCGACCGGGTGACGACCCATTCGGAACCGACCTACGAAAAGCATGGCGTAGTTCATTACGCTGTTGCGAATATGCCCGGGGCGGTTCCGCGAACCTCCACCCTCGCCTTGACGAATGTCACACTGAGTTACGCCCTGCAAATTGCCAACAAAGGCTACAGACAGGCGATTTCCGAAAATAGGGCCCTTGGCCGCGGCGTAAACATTATATACGGCAAAGTTACGTATGAAGCGGTGGCCACCGCGTTGGGACATAAGTATGTCCCTCTTGATCAGGCACTCCGTGAACAAGTGTTTGCGTGAGCTTCCGTTGAACCGCAACACCCCCTGCCATCCGTTGTGTGGCGGATCGCAGGGGGTGTTCTTTACAGCTCGTGATAAATAAAAGCAAATCGTTGGGCGTGTTCCATTTCGTCCGTCATGGCTTCAAAAAATACATCTCGAATCGCGGGAATTTGAGTCGCAAGATACATCTCCCGGTACAGCTCAGCTGCTTCCAGTTCATGATCAAACGCTGTTCTTATCCCCTCTTTGTAACTTTCAAAGGCTGTTTCGGTGATCCCAACGGGTGCCTCTCTTCCGGTCAACTGGTGATACAAAGCAGTAAACATTTTATAATGCTTAATTTCGTCATCATGCGCATGTTTGATAGAAGCACGTTGTCTCTCATCCGGTGCCATGTTCATCAATTTCGCATAGAAACGGACCGCCTCAGCCTCGCCGTTGATTGCCTTTTCCAAATTGGACAGAAATGCGGCATAGTCTTTAAAGCCCGCTGTTTGCATTGTGCCGCCCATCTGCCTGACTGTCAGGTAATAAGGATACATGAACCACGCCTCCCAGGTAATATGCCCTAATAAGGTATGCATTCCCCGGCGCGTTTGCTCTTGTTCGGCTTCGGAACAGGATTATGATTCACAGTAAAAAGAACGATGCCTGTCAGCAGGACGATACCACCTGTCACCTGTTGGAAGGACACAATCTCGCCAAAGACGAAATAGGCGAGAATGGAAGAGCCAACTGCTTCACCAAGTATACTGACAGATAAGACGGAGGCCGGGATCCAACGAATTACCCAATTAAAGATGGAATGCCCTAATAATGTGGGGAAGATGGCGAGACAGACAAACCATAACCAGTCGATCGGCTGTGGCGAGAGAATGCTCCCTCCCCCCGAAAGGACATATACGAACAATGCAATCGTACTGATACTATACACCAGGAAAGTATACGTTGCAGAGTCGGCCCGGGTCCGAACATGCTGCCCAATCAGCCAATAAATCGACACCAGAAACGCAGAAAACAGAGCTAAGAAGTCTCCGAAAAGAATGCTGGTTCCGGAAGAGAAATCCCCCCACCCAATGACGATCGAGCCAATGATGGCCAGAATCCCGCCTAACCAGGAGTTCCGTGACATACTCTCTTTGAATATCCAGATCGAGCCTATAAAAGTAAAAAGAGGCTGCAAGGACACAAAAACGACTGAACTGGCGACTGAAGTATACTGAAACGACGCAAACCAGGTGACGAAGTGAAAAGCCAGAGCGATTCCAGAGACTAAACAAAGCCAGTAGTCACGTTTGTTCAGGGATGCAAGAGACCTCAGGACTGTTGATCGGATTGACAATAGAAAAGGGACCATCAACACGACGGTAAAAAGCAGTCGAAAGGAAGCGGTCAATCCCGGGGAGGAAGAAGACAGCTTAACAAAGACTGCAGATGATGAAACCGATACAACAGCGATTAGCAGCGCTAAATAAGGTGGAAAAGCAGGTTTGTCCGACATGGGTAAACTCCTGTTCTAGAGTCCGTATTGTTTCATCTTATAGTACAAAGAACCGCGGGAAATCCCCAACAAACGGGCGGCGCTTGCTTTATTCCCCCTGGTTCGCTTCAATGCGTCTTCAATTTTTGAACGTTCCATTTCTTCAGACAACGTCGGTAATGGCAAAGAGCCTTCCGCGAGATCCGCCAATGTGACCAGCCGAATGGCAGGAGGCAAGGTATCAAGTGTGATTTGAGCCCCATTTGAGACAATTGCCAAATGCTCCATTATATTGCGCAGTTGCGGCAAATTACCCGGCCAATGGTATGTGGTCAAGGCCGCCATCACCTCTGAAGTAAGGCGGGGGGCCGATTTTCCGATCACCTGTGCCGATTCGCTGAGAAAGAGGTGACAAAGTTCCGGCAAATCTTCTTTTCGTTCGCGCAAGGCAGGAACCGACAGTGAATGAAAAGCGTAATAGAGTTCTTTTAGAAACAGGCCTTTTGAGACCATCTCTTCAAGATTGGCAGTGGACGATGCCACTATATGACAGCGTAACGGAAGCGGGAGGGTTCCCCCAATCCGATAAAATTGACCTTCGCTGAGGGTTTGGGCCAATTTTGATTGCGTAGACAACGGCAATACGTGAATGTTCTTGAGATAGAGGGTTCCGTCAATGGCAAGCTCAAATTTTCCGGGGCGTTCCTCCTGATTCCCGCCAAAAGCTTTCCCATCATAGCCGAACAGTTCGGAGTCCAAGAGGCCACTGGGGATTGAATCGCAGCTGATTGACAGAAAAGGGCCGGAACGCTTCCCTGCATGGTGTGTCATTTTGGCTAAGGTTTCCTTTCCTACACCGGTCTCTCCGGTAAGCAAAAACGAATACGGCTGTTCGGAAGTCTGGGTCAATAACTGAATCACCTGCTGCATGGAACTGTTTCGATTGACTAGCGGATAATCTGAATGCGCATGAATCCGGTCATCGGGTTTGCTGTAGAGTTCTTCGCTTAATTTCACGGTATGTGTGATGTCTTGCTCAATGGCGATCGCACCAATTAATTCGCCGTCTTTATCGTAAATGGGAACAGCGTTAATGAAAACGTGCTTGTCAGGACGGGGGTTATGATAAACCTGATGAACCGGACATCCCGATTCCATCACCTGAAACAGCATGACAGATCCTTTCTGAAAGAATTCTCCGATTTTTTTGCCGACGATTTGGTCCTTTTGAATCCCATAGATTCTTTCGGCAACATTGTTCCAGTAGAGAACGGTTCCATCTCGATCCACACCGGTCACAGCGTCATTAACCGAATCGAGCAGCACATCAAAATACGCTTTCATTTTGCTGTCTATGGTTCCCATGATTATCACCCACCTCTAAACTATCAATATTATTACAAGTTTTTGTATAAAAGTGCAAATTAGTGGTTGTCGAAATAGATGGGTCTAGTGTAGAATTAGCTCGTCGGTGTTCAAGATTTAGACACATTATAACAAAAACGTCTAATTTTAAACACTGAAAATTTTTTGACAATCACCTAACGGCTGGTAGTTTGGTGGAAAGCTCTTTATCTATTAAGGGGGTCTTACAGAAATGAAAGTATGGAGAAAAGCGGGTCTTGGACTGTCGATCGCATCTTTGCTCGCACTTACTGCTTGTGGTTCAGGAGGTTCTTCAGGTGGTCAGGGCGGTGCCTCCAGCAGCGAAATCTTAGTTGGTGTACAATCGCCAACCACCGGATCGGAAGCGAAGATGGGGCAGGACATTAACAATGCGGTTCAATTGGCCGCTGATGAAATCAATGAAAAAGGCGGTATCAACGGGAAGAAAATCAAGCTAGTGTTTGCAGATGACGCATGCGATCCGCAAACGGCCACTGCAGCTGCCAATAAGCTGGTTTCGCAAGGAGTTGTGGCAGTGGTGGGAGGATATTGTTCAGGTGCTACGCTGCCGGCTTCCGGCGTGTATCACAATGCGGGAATTCCGATGGTGGTAACTGCAGCTAACTCGGCAAAGATTCCCGCTCAAGGGTATAAGGAAATCTTCCTTACAAACGGAACTACCGTTCACCAAGCTGAAGCGGCGAGTGAGCACATGTTGAAAGCACTCGGTGCGAAGCGAATCGCAATTGTCCATGACAATTCGGCATTTGCCAAGGATCTGGCAGAGATCACAAAGAAAGCTGTTCAGGAGAAAGGCGGAGAAGTGGTTGCGTTTGAAGCGGTCAACCCGGAAGAGAAAGATTTTACCAGTCTGCTTACTAAACTAAAGAGCGCAAAGCCTGATGCGACATATTGGACCGCTTATTATGCGGCTGGCGGGCTTTTGATTAAACAATTTAAGCAATTGGGTGTTCCCGGTGCAATCGGCGTAGGAGACGGTGCAAACGACAAAACTCTGATTGATATAGCAGGAAAACAAGCGGCTGAAGGAACATTCGTAACAACCAGCCCTACACCGGAATTCATCCCTTCCGCCAAATCGTTTACAGATTCCTATAAAGCCAAGTTCAAAGGGGAACCGGGACCTTATTCCGCTCTCTCTTATGACGGAATGCGTTTGTTGGCGGATGCAATTGCACGTGCGAACACAACAGATAAAGCTGCCATTGTGAAAGCCCTCAAAGAAACAAAAGGTTTCAAAACCTTTGGCGGTGACATCTCCTTCAAAGAAGATGGCACACTGGAAAAATCCAACTTCATTGTCATACAGGTGAAAGACGGTAAGTTCTCACTGCCCAAATAAGTATTGAAGTCAGCAGGAATCCCGGGGGGACCCGGGATTCATTACTGCCAAAGCGCAAATGGAAAGGAGTGGAACAATGGACATCCTCGTCCAACAACTGACGAATGCATTGGTGATAGGTTCATTCTATAGCTTGATTGCTCTTGGCTATTCGATGGTATACGGAATTATAAAACTATTAAATTTTGCTCATGGGGATTTGTATATGGTTGGGGCATTCGCCGGCTTCACCGTGTTATCGTTTTTCACGGGTGAAACAGGAGTGCTCGGAATCGCGGTTGCATTTTTCGTTGCGATGATTGTCACGGGACTTTTGGGGATGGGGATTGAACGGATTGCCTATCGTCCGTTATTGTCTTCATCACGTCTCACAATTCTTATTACAGCGGTTGGCGTTTCGTTAGTGCTCGAAAATGGGGTCATGCTTCAAACCGGACCAAGTTTCAAGGTGTTTCCGAATCAACTCCCTATAACGGGGTTCCAACTTGCAGGAGCAACTGTTACGTATTCACAGGTCGGACTTATCCTGCTGTCGGTTCTTCTTATGATCGCTTTGCAGTGGTTTGTCCATGGAACTATGTATGGAAAGGCCATGAGAGCTATTTCAATTGATCAGACAGCGACTTCGCTCATGGGAATTCCGGTACATCGGATTATTAGCATGACGTTTTTTATCGGTTCTGCATTGGCGGCAGCAGCCGGTATGATGGCAGGACTGTATTACGGACAGATCAGTTTTATGATGGGGTTTATCGTAGGTTTGAAAGCCTTTACAGCAGCTGTAATTGGAGGTATCGGGAGCATTCCGGGCGCGATGCTTGGAGGACTGGTCCTTGGTCTGCTTGAAACATTTGGAACGATCTATGTAGGCGGCGAATGGAAAGATGTATTCGCATTTGCCATTCTGATTCTCATTCTAACTTTGAAACCGACAGGATTGCTCGGGGAAAAAGTAACGGAGAGGGTGTAGGATGAGGAATAACACGAAGCTTGTCAATCTTGTTGCGTTGGTTGGTTTGGCCATTCTTTCGTTTCTATTGCCTTTGGTGAGCAACAACTACTGGATGGATGTGGCGACCATGGCCCTTTTTTATATCGTGCTTGCGCTGGGCCTTAATATAGTTGTTGGGTACGCAGGGTTGTTGGACCTCGGATACTCCGCTTTCTTTGCGGTGGGTGCCTATACCACGGGGATACTGATGACAGAGTACAAGGTATCTTTTTGGATTGCGTTTTTGTTGGCAGGAGTGCTGGCGGGATTGGTTGGCCTTATTATTGGGGCTCCGACTCTTCGCCTGCGCAGTGACTATCTGGCGATTGTAACTCTCGGTTTCGGGGAGATTATTCGGATTTCCGCAAAGAACCTGGAGATTACAGGCTCCGCTTCGGGGATCTTCGGGATTCCGCGGCCGCAGATCTTTGGTTATACGCTTTCGAACATAACAGACTTCTACTATGCGATGCTGCTGCTTGCAATTCTTACTTTGTTCGCTGTCTATCGTCTTGGACAATCGAGAATCGGCAGGGCATGGCAATATATTCGGGAAGATGAAGACGCAGCGGAAGCTCTGGGAATCAATCGGGTCCGGATGAAGCTTCTTGCTTATGCGATCGGTGCAGTTTTTGGCGGACTTGCGGGCTCTTTGTTCGCTGTGAAAATGTCGGCGATCGCCCCGGAAAGTTTTAATTTTATGCAATCCGTGATGATCCTGCTCGCAATTGTACTCGGCGGACTTGGCCGTTTGCCTGGGGTTGTGCTTGGCGCCGTACTGGTAATCATACTGCCTGAAGCGATGCGGAATTTCTCGGATTGGCGATTCCTGTTATTCGGGCTGGCTTTGATTCTGATGATGCTGTTCCGTCCGCAGGGTTTATGGTCGGCTCGCAAGGACGTACTGGCGGAAGAGAATTAGAGGGGGTGTTACGATGTCGATTCTGAAAGTGAATCACCTTACCTTACGGTTTGGAGGTCTGACCGCTGTTAACGACTTGAGTTTTGAGATCCCGGAACGGGCGATCATGAGTGTAATCGGGCCGAACGGGGCGGGCAAAACATCTGTTTTTAACATGATTACCGGTTTCTATAAACCAACGAGCGGTGAGATTCTTTTTGACGGAACCAATGTTGTCGGCAAGAAGCCAAGTCAGATCACGCAAATGGGAATGGCTCGCACATTCCAAAATTTGCGTCTGTTTCCATCGCTGTCGGTGCTGGAAAACGTGATGAGCGGAATGCACAGCAAAACATCACAAGGAGTGATTGGTGCGCTCTTCCGGACACCTGCTCAAAAGCGGGAAGAAGAATTGATTCGTTCAGTGGCTGAGTCCTGTATGGAGTTTGTGGGAATCACTCAGTATGCCGGCCGGTTGGCGAAAAATCTGCCCTACGGGATTCAGCGTTACGTCGAAATTGCCAGAGCGCTTGCAACCAAGCCAAAATTACTGCTGTTGGATGAACCGGCTGCCGGATTGAATCACAGTGAAAAACTCGAATTGATTCAACTGATCAAACGGATTCGCGAAGAGTTTAATCTTACGGTAGTTTTGATTGAACATGACATGGGGTTGGTTAATCGGGTGTCGGAGAGAATCGTAGTGCTCAATTACGGACAGAAGATCGCGGAAGGGACTCCTGCCGATGTCCTCAACAATCCGCTTGTAATTGAAGCCTACCTCGGGAAGGAGGAGGATGCGGTATGAGTAATGTGCTGGAACTCTCCCAAGTGGATGCGTATTATGGAAAGATCCAGGCGCTGAAAGGGATTGCTCTTTCGGTGAAGCAAGGCGAAATCGTCACCTTGCTCGGAAGTAACGGTGCAGGCAAAAGTACCACACTCAAAACGATCTCCGGATTGGTCCGTGCCCGAAACGGAAGCATTCGCTTTATGGGGGAAGAGATTAGCAAGCTCACCCCGCATGAGATTGTGGAACTCGGAATTGTGCACGTACCGGAAGGACGTCGCATCTTTACTTCGATGTCCGTTACCGAAAATCTGGAACTGGGTGCTTTCACGAAACGAAAAGATCCGAAGTTCATCAAACGGACACTGGAACACGTATTTGAACTGTTTCCGCGGCTGAAAGAGCGGAGAAATCAAAAAGCGGGTACGTTCTCCGGCGGGGAACAGCAGATGCTGGCAATTGGCCGGGCGATCATGAGCGATCCCAAGCTTCTTATGTTGGATGAACCTTCGATGGGGCTGGCACCGATTGTGGTGCAGGACATTATGAAAATTATCAAAAAGATCAATGAACAGGGCACGACCGTCCTGCTCGTCGAACAGAACGCCAAAGCTGCGCTGAAATTGGCTCATACCGGTTATGTGATTGAGACGGGCCAGATTACGATGCACGATCGTGCCGAGAAACTTCGGGAAGATGACAGCATTATCAAGGCCTATTTGGCACATGCGTAAGCTGTTACGTGAGTCCGTACTTTCGCATTTTATTGTATAAAGTGCCGCGTGACATCCCAAGCAGCTTGGCAGCCGCTGCCTTGTTTCCGTACGTGGTCCGCAGCGCGTTGTGGATCCGCTGGAGTTCCGATTCGGTTCCCCCTTGCTCGTCCGGGGGGCGATGGACGGGGGCTGCAGTCGGAACTTCCGAGTCTAAACGAGGCACTTGAATCGATAAAGGCAAATGGTCGCGGCGGATGCAGTCGTCTTCGGTCAGAATCACCAGACGTTCAATCACGTTTCGAAGCTGACGAATGTTCCCGGGCCAGGAGTAATTCATTAAAGTCACGATCACTTCCGGTTCGAAGCGTGGGATCGGTTTGCCGTGCTTTACGGCCATTTCCCTGGTGAACAGCTGGATCAGGTCGGGGATATCCTCGACGCGATCCCGCAACGGCGGGATTTCAAGCGCGACGACATTTAGACGATAGTACAGGTCCTCACGAAATGCACCTTCCGCAATACGTTCTTCCAAGTTTCGATTCGTTGCCGCAATGATGCGGACATCTACTTGAACAGGTTCGGTCCCGCCTACCCGGTAAAACTGCCGCTCCTGTAACACACGTAATAATTTGACCTGCATTTCAAGCGGGAGCTCACCAACCTCATCGAGAAAAAGGGTCCCTCTGTGTGCCAACTCCAATTTGCCGGGTTTGCCTTTGCGGTCTGCTCCTGTGAAGGCACCTCCCTGGTAACCGAACAATTCGCTTTCAAAGAGGGCGGCGGGAATCGCTCCACAATTGATTGCTATAAAAGTATGTTTGGAACGGGAACTCGCCCGGTGGATCGCATGGGCGAACAGTTCCTTTCCGACGCCCGATTCTCCGGAGATCAAGACGGTCGCGTCAGTCGGAGCTACCCTTCGGGCAACCCGGATGGAGTGGGAGATAGCCGGACCGCTTCCTTTAATTCGGTAAAACGGGTCATCGGTAGGGGCGTACCGAGTGATCTCCTCTTCAAGTGTACGCAGCTGAGAAGTGGTTGTAAAAAGCTCGTTCCCAAGTCGAACCAGCTTGGTGACATCCTGCTCGGATGAGATGGCTCCGATGATTTCGTCTCCTGCAAGAATGGGCGATGTATTAACCAGCACATGGGTTCCCGGACGAGGTTCGTGGTAGGCCTGCCGAATCGGCCGGCCTTCATCAAGAATCTGGGCAATCATCAAGGAATTCCAGCCAAAATCCGAAATGTTCTTGCCGATGATCTCGGATGCCGGAATATCATACAAGTCTTCGGCTGCCCGATTCCAATGAATAACGGTGCCCTTTGAATCAACGATGGTGATCGCTTCGTTCACGGTATCAAGCAATGTCTTGAGAATGTAATCGGATTGGGAAACTTGCATCGTCTGAACCTCTTTTCACTTCCTGAAGGTGTATAACATCCATACAGGTATTGTACATGTTGTGGCAGATTTGATCAAATCTGTTCAATGTTAAACATAATTCGCAGTATTTTGAACATATATGTTCATTTTCGATGGGGAATTGTCCCCGATTTACTTCCGAATCCATTCATCTTTAGTTGGCACGGGTTTTGCATAACTGTTTTGCATAAATATATAGAGACAGCACGTGATCTACCGACATCAAGAAAGGGGAGTTTTTCTTGGAACAGTTAATGCGTGATACCCTGCTTTTTTTGTCCAAGAATCGGGCTGCGAATAAGGCAGCGAAAAAATATGGTCTCCGGTTTGGAGCCAACAGGTTTGTAGCAGGAGAGACAATTGAATCCGCTATTCGGGCGGTGCGAGAGCTAAATAAACAGGGGATTGTCGCTACGCTCGATCATTTGGGTGAATTTGTCTACAGCAAGGAAGAAGCAATTGAGTCGGCCGACTATTGCATCAAGACGTTAGATGCGATTCATCAATCGAAGGTAAAGTCCAACTTGTCTCTGAAGATGACGCAGCTTGGTCTGGATATCTCAAAGGACTTGTGCATGGACAACATGCGCCGAATCCTCGACCGCGCAAAAGAATACGGCAACTTTGTGCGAATTGATATGGAAGATTACGCCCATAACGAGATTACGATGGACATATTTAAGGAATTGCGGCGGGAATACGGCGCGACTGTCGGATTGGTGATTCAGGCATATCTGTACAAGGCAGAAGCTGATATTGACGATTTGAACCAGTTCAAGCCGAACCTTCGTCTGGTAAAAGGCGCTTACAAGGAATCGCCGGAAGTCGCGTTTCCAAACAAGGAAGATGTAGACCGCAACTTCATCAAGATCATCGAAAAGCATCTTTTGTACGGCAACTATGCGGCGATTGCGACACATGACGAAAAAGTAATTGAACATGTGAAGAAATTCGTCAAAGAACATAATATCCCGAACTCCCAGTTCGAATTCCAAATGCTTTACGGAATTCGGGTTCAACTCCAGCAGCAGCTGGCTAAGGAAGGTTATACAATGCGTGTTTATGTGCCTTATGGGAACGACTGGTATGGCTACTTCATGCGCCGTTTGGCAGAACGCCCGGCGAACGTTGGCTTCGTGGTGAAGTCCATGTTTAAAAGGTAGCCGCCATTTCTATACACAATTTTGAGAGCCTGGGGAGGAGTTAGAAAATGATCGAATTTCGCAATGAACCGTTCACAAATTTTGCCGTTCCTGCAAACAAAGAAGCGATGCAAACCGCACTTGCAAAGGTAAAAGCTGAACTTGGCAAGGAATACCCGCTGGTGATTGGCGGAGAAAAGATTTTTACCGAGAAAAAAGCAAAATCGCTCAATCCCGGGAATTTGGATGAGATTGTGGGAATTCAGTCCCAAGCGGACAAGAGCTTGGCGGAGAAAGCAATCCAGGCTGCCCTCGAAACATTTAAGACCTGGCAGTATGTAGACCCGCGCGAGCGTGCAGGGTATCTGTTCAAAGCGGCTGCCGTGATGCGCCGCCGCAAGTTTGAGTTCGCCGCCTGGATGGTCTATGAAGTAGGGAAAAACTGGGCAGAAGCGGATGCAGACGTTGCAGAAGCTATCGATTTCATGGAGTTCTACGGCCGCGAGATGATTCGCTTGGGCGCTCCGCAGCCTTTGGTGCCGCTTGAGGGTGAAGATAACCAGTTGTACTATATCCCGTTGGGTGTCGGAGTGGTGATCCCGCCCTGGAACTTCCCATTGGCCATCATGGCCGGCATGACTACGGCAGCGATTGCATCGGGCAACACCGTACTGCTGAAACCGGCTTCCACTTCGCCGATTATCGCTGCGAAGTTTGTCGAACTGATGGAGGAGATCGGACTCCCTGCAGGTGTGATCAATTTTATCCCGGGTTCCGGATCGGAAATCGGCGATTTTATCGTGGAACATCCGAAGACCCGCTTCGTATCGTTCACCGGATCGCGTGACGTTGGGCTCCGGATCAACGAACGCATTGCAAAAACGGCCGAGGGACAGATCTGGATCAAGCGTCTGGTTGCGGAAATGGGCGGCAAAGATGCAGTGGTAGTCGATGCGTCAGCCGATCCGGAAGAAGCCGCAACCGGAATCGTGCAATCCGCTTTTGGTTTCCAGGGCCAGAAATGCTCCGCTGGCTCCCGTGCGATTGTACACAAAGATTTGTATGATGTTGTCCTGCAAAAAGTAATTGAAAAAACAAAGGCGCTGCAGGTGGGGCTGCCGGAAGAGAACTATGCGATCGGTCCGGTGGTGGACGAGAACGCGTATAATAAAATTCTTGAATACATCGAGATCGGGAAAGGCGAAGGCCGTTTGGTTGCAGGCGGCGGAAAAGCCGAAGGCAACGGGTACTACATCCAGCCGACGATCATTGCCGATGTGAAGGAAGACGCACGGATTATGCTCGAAGAAATCTTCGGTCCGGTCTTGGCCGTATATAAGGCCGACAGCTTCGAAAAAGCGATTGAAGTATTCAACAATACGGAATATGGCTTAACCGGGGCGTTGTACAGCAACAACCGGGAACACCTTGAATACGCCCGCAAGCACATGCACTGCGGAAACCTCTACTTCAACCGGAAATGCACCGGTGCACTTGTAGGAGTTCACCCGTTTGGCGGATTCAATATGTCGGGTACCGACTCCAAAGCGGGCGGCCGGGATTATCTGCTGCTCTTTACACAGGCGAAAGTCGTGTCGGAGCGGTTCTAAGATTCTAGAATAAATGCGAAGCCCCTGTAGAGAGTATCTATAGGGGCTTTAGTTATCTGCAAATGTGGTGGGTCCCTTCACAGGGGCTTTTCTTTTATCGCTCCTTAAATTGCAAGAATAAATGCAACAACACACGATAATCCATAATATGTAAGATTAAACGACCGATTTT
>NZ_JBHSHC010000127.1:0-16613 GCF_042652925.1 Effusibacillus consociatus | reverse complement strand
GCTCAAGGTTAACGGATTTCATTCCGTTTTGTGCCTTGAGCGAAGCGAAAGGAATGGGTATAAAAATGAAATAAGTCGGATTCATAGGTTCTCCCTTCCGAAAACCGTTGCATTCTGACAGCGGAGACCTCACAGTTTTGGCCATGAGGTCTCCCTTTCGGATCGAATCAAATTAATCTTCCAAAGTAGACAGATCACCGGTCGGCAGGCCCAACTCCCATGCCTTTAATACACGGCGCATAATTTTACCCGAGCGGGTTTTCGGGAGCTTGTCCCGAAATTCGATTTCACGCGGAGCCGCATGAGCAGCCAGCCCTTTTTTGACGAATTCCTGAATCTCTTTGATTAACTCCTCGGATGGTTGATATCCTTCTCTCAACGAGATGAACGCTTTGATGATTTCTCCCCGCAGCGGGTCCGGTTTCCCAATGACACCCGCTTCTGCCACTGCGGGATGTTCAACGAGTTTACTCTCCACTTCAAAAGGCCCGACCCTTTCACCGGAGGTATTGATCACGTCATCAACCCGTCCCTGGAACCAGAAGTAACCGTCTTCGTCCTTATATGCTGAATCGCCGGAAATGTACCAAGGCTTGAGCTTGAAGTATTCTTCGAATTTTGCGGGATTGTTCCAGATTTTACGCATCATCGACGGCCATGGTGCCCGCAATGCCAAGTTTCCCATTGTGTAAGGGGGCAGTTCATTTCCTTGGTCATCTACAATCGCCGCATAGGTGCCCGGGAATGGTTTCCCCATGGAACCGGGCTTGATTGGCATCGACGGATAGTTGCAAATCATTTGACCGCCTGTTTCCGTCATCCACCATGTATCATGAATCCGCTTCCCGAAAACTTTCAATCCCCAACGAACCACCTCAGCATTTAGAGGTTCCCCGACGGAAAGAACATGACGGAGAGAAGAGAGATCAAACTTGTTCACAATGTTCTCACCGGCACCCATCAGCATACGAAACGCGGTCGGTGCGGAATACCAAACGGTTACGCGATTTTGCTCGATTGTTTGATACCAGTCTTCCGGAGAGAAGCGTCCTCCCCGAATAACAGAGGTTGCGCCATTCAGCCAGGGGGCCCAAATCCCATATGCGGTGCCGGTTACCCAACCGGGGTCGGCGGTACACCAGTAGATGTCATCCTGACGCAGATCAAGGACCCATTTGCCAGTCTGAAAATGCTGGATCATTGCATTATGAACGTGGAGGACACCTTTGGGTTTTCCTGTCGAACCGGAAGTGTAATGCAATTGCATTCCGTCTTCCCGATCCATCCATTCGATTTCCAACCGGTCGGAAGCTTCCGCCATCAGTTTTTCAAAACTTACTTCTCTTTCTCCCGTTTCTCCTTCAGCTCCGACTACGATTACATGCTTCAGGCTAGGCAATTCGGCAACGGGAATCCGTTCTTTCAATTGCGGGGTAGTTACGATGGCAATCGCATCGGAATCAAGAAGGCGATCTTTTACAGCCGCTTCCATGAAGGCTTCAAAAAGTGGACCCACAATGGCGCCAATTTTTACCGAACCCAAGAAGGCTGTGTAAAATTCCGGGCTTCTGGGCATGAAAATAAAAACGCGTTCTCCTTTCGATATGCCAAGCGAACGCAAAACGTTTCCAAATTTATTTGTAAGCGCCATCATATCGGCGAATGTATGAGACTCGTTACGGGATGCATCACTGAACAAGAGGGCGGTCCTATCCCCGCGGCCTTCATCAACATGGCGGTCGACAGCCTCATAGGCGGCATTCACTTTACCCGTTGAATGCCAAGAGAATTCCTTTTCCACATCTTCCCACGTAAAGTTCTTATAAGCTTCTTCGTAGCTTACAAGATTGTTGTCCGTGGACATAACCGGAATCAATTCTTGTTCGTTCAGTTTCACTGTCATAGCGAAAACCTCCATTTCCTTTCCGGAAAGTGATTGTTTTGTAACTTGCAGCAAATTATGGAATATCCCGAAGGACGCTTGAAATCTGTTCGGACACTTCATCAATATTTGCTTCCCCGTCGATCGTGCGAAGGAGACCTTTCACATGATAGAACTGAAGCAGTGGCTTTTGTTCCTGAATGTTGACATCAAGACGGGTTGCAACTGTCTCAACCGCATCATCTTTTCTCTGATACAGTTCTCCGCCGCACTTATCACATTTTTCTTCCGCTTTGGGTGGATTGAAAAGCACATGATAGGCGGATCCGCAAGAACGGCAGATTCTCCGGCCTGTGAGACGCGACAACAGCTTTTCACGATCCACGTTTAGATGAATCACGTGGCTGATCTCCCGGTTCATTTCTTCCAGAACTTGCTCCAATGCCTCCGCTTGGGGAACCGTTCTGGGGAATCCATCCAGCAAGAACCCTTCTTTGGTATCCGGACGGCTTAGACGTTCACGGACAATACCAATTGTAACCTCGTCGGGAACGAGCTGCCCTTTTTCAACATACTCCTTCGCCTTAAGGCCGAGCGGTGTTCCTTCCGCCATAGCGGCGCGGAAGATGTCACCGGTCGAGATATGCGGAATACCGAACTTTTCTGTGATTCGCTCTGCTTGAGTTCCTTTGCCTGCACCCGGCAATCCCATAAAGATGACCTGCATTCATTTCCTCTCCACTCGTTAGAAATTTTTAGCTTTTGTTTCGCGTGATATTCTCTTTTTGCTCTTTAAATTCACCTCCTTACTATCGGCTGTATGATTATAGTCAGGCAATATAAATTTTATATCAGTTATTATAATTCAATCAAATAAAAATAATAGGTATTATATAACAATGGAATCGACTTTTTTCGTGAGGAGAATTGCACGCAAAGGGCACAAGCCGCATCACGACAGTAAAAACTGTCGGATTGCGCTATGGAAAATTGGGAATACCAAACGGGAGGGAGTGATACGGTGGCTTATCGGGAATGGACAAAATCGATGCGGATGCTTCTTTGGATCGGTGTTTTGTTTACTATGGCTTCTGCACTTTCATCCGCATTTGTGAACGTATTTTTGTGGAAACAAACAAAAAGCCTTGTCATGCTTGCCATATTTAACGGATTGCAATACACTATGATGCCAATCGTTTTTTTCGTTTCGAGCAGGCTCTACCGGATTCGTCGGGAATCGTACCTGAGGTTTGGGATTTTTTTGCATGCTCTGTTTTATGGATTGGTTCTTTGGACGGGAAACAGAGCCAACCCTTATTGGATGGGGATATTGCTTGGAATGGGCGCCGGATTTTATTGGTACGGATACAATCTTCTGTCTCTGCGGTTGACGGAAAGCCGAGCTCGCGGAGAATTCGGAAGCTGGTCGGGAATGTTGGGTTCTTTAGCGACAATGGTAGCCCCGCTTGTCTCAGGATTTACGATTGCCTCGATCAACGCACTTGGCTATTCGATTATATTTTCTCTTTCGTTGGGATTCTTCGCGTCCGCATTCCTGGTCAGTCAACGCTTGGAGTCAATCGAGGAAACAGAGCTGCCGGTGCCGATTTTTCGCCGTCAGCATCCAAATTGGAATCGAGTCCTTTTGGGCAACTTTTTTCAGGGAATACGGGAAGGTGTGTTTGTTTTTTTTGCTGCGATCATGATCATGATTGCCACCGGCAGCGAATGGGGACTTGGCAAATACACTTCGATCAATGCACTTCTCTCCAGTCTTTCTTTCTTTGCTGTGGGGAAATTGCTCCGTTGGCACCGGTACAATGAGTCGATGCTGATCGGATCGTTCCTGTCCAGCGGCGCAATCGCCCTTTTTCTGTTCGAACAAGATTACAAAACCATTACGCTTTATGGGATTATCACCTCGATTTTCAGCCCTTTATTTCTGGTGCCGTTTGGGGCAAGGATCTATCATGTGATTGATGAGGCCCATGAGCGATACGAGCGAGAATATATCGTCGAGCGTGAGATCGTCTTAAACGCTGGACGCGTTCTGAGTATAGCCAGTTTTATTTCGACATATCGTTTTCTGTCCGAAGAATGGATTCCGCCCTATCTGCTGCTGATCGGGTCCATGCAGATCCTTGCCGTGCTGATTTTGCGAAATGTCGGTTTTCGTTTGAAGAAAATGTGGGAGGATGCGTAGGACAGCTTGTGCAAAATAAGGTAGAATGGAAAGAAAAAAATCAGAAGGTGAATTGCATGACCATCTCTCCAGCCGTGGAACGTTTGCAGGAGCTGCGGCAAAAACCTGTCTACCGAAATCCGTATTCCGCAATTCTGACAGATCTCTACCAGCTCACCATGATGTATGGTTACTATAAATCCGGCAGAATGAACCAAAGGGCAGTTTTCGATTTGTTCTTCCGGAGAAACCCTTTTCAAAACGGCTTTGCTCTGGCTGCCGGGTTGGAGGAAGTGATCATGTTTTTAACCGGTTTGCAATTTCAGGAGGAGGATATTGAGTACCTTCGTTCCTTGAACTTATTCGATGAGGATTTTCTGGGCGAACTGCAGCGCTTCCGTTTTCGGGGAACCGTCTATGCCGTACAAGAAGGAACTGTAGTATTTCCCAACATTCCACTCATGCGGTTTGAAGGCCGGATCTTCGAATTGCAGTTGGTGGAATCCGCCTGTCTGTCCTTTATCAATCATCAAACGCTGATCGCGACAAAGGCGGCCCGGATGGTGCAGGCCACCCGGGGTGAGTTGTTCAATCTCTCCCATGAGTCGGTGGAATTCGGATTGCGCAGAGCGCAGAATGCGGATGCTGCCACATTCGGTTCCCGAGCCTCCTACATTGGCGGATTTGTTGGTACCAGCAATGTCTATGCAGGCCAGAATTTTGGCATACCGGTGGTAGGCACCCAGGCACACAGCTGGATTCAGAGCTTCCCGACAGAGCTGGAAGCATTCCGGGCCTATGCTGCTACCTACCCGGATCGGACAACTCTCCTGGTGGATACCTATGATACTTTGAAAAGCGGTATTCCGAATGCGATTCAAGTTGGACGCGAACTGAGAGAAAAAGGGTATGAGCTCCGCGGAATCAGACTGGATTCAGGCGACTTGGCCTGGTTATCCAAAGAGGCACGCCGTATGCTGGACGAGGCCGGTTTTCCCAATGTCAAAATTCTTGCATCGGGGGACCTTAATGAGTATGTAGTGCGGGACCTCATGTTACAGGGTGCCCGCATCGATACGTGGTGTTTCGGAACTGCGCTGATTACCGGTGATGACTGTCCCGCATTGGGGGGCGTGTACAAGCTGGTAGCTGAAGAAGAAAACGGCGTGATGATTCCGAAGATTAAAGTCTCCGAAAACCCGGACAAAATCACCAACCCCGGGTATAAAAGAGCGGTACGATTGTATCTGGAAGACGGTAAGGCGACCGCTGATCTCATTATGTTGGCAGAAGAACAGTTGGATCCCTCCAGGCCTCTGACTCTTTTCCACCCGATTCATACATACAAACGAAAAACGATTCGCAACTTTACCGTAGAAGAACTCCTCGTACCGATTCTCGTGAACGGTGAAATTGTCTACCAACTGCCGCATGTGGAACAGATCCGGGCGCGGGCAGCCGAACAATTGGAAGCGATGCCCAGAGAGATAAAACGACCCATCAACCCGCATGGCTACCACGTTGACTTATCGGAGGAATTGTGGGGGTTAAAACAGAAATTGCTTAAAGAGGCCCGGGGAGGCTCGATAAGCTGACACTGGAGAGGAGAGGGGTGTCCACATGAAAATCGTTCTGGCTCCTGATTCATATAAGGGAAGCCTTACGGCAAAGGAAGCTTGTGATGCAATGGAAAAAGGGATTCGCAGAGTACTGTCCGAAGCGGAGATCGTGAAGATCCCAATGGCGGACGGCGGAGAAGGAACGGTCCAAAGTCTGGTTGACGCAACGGGAGGTCAAATTTTCACTCAGGAAGTCACGAATCCGTTAGGGGTCCCTGTTCGGGCGAAATACGGAATCCTTGGCGATGGAAAGACAGCCGTCATTGAAATGGCGGAAGCGTCCGGTTTGTATTTGGTACCCTCGGATCGCCGAAATCCGCTTGTTACGACTACGTACGGTACGGGTGAGCTGATCCGGGCTGCGTTGGATCGGGGCTGCCGCAAGTTCATACTGGGAATTGGCGGCAGTGCGACCAACGACGGGGGGATCGGCATGGCCCAGGCACTTGGAGTGAAGCTGCTGGATGCGGAAGGAAAACCGCTGCCCTTTGGCGGTGGGGGCCTTGGTCGCTTGCATCACATCGATGTCACCGGGATGGATGAACGGCTAAAGGAATGCACGTTTACTGTAGCCTGCGATGTGGATAACCCTCTGACCGGTCCCCAAGGGGCATGTCATGTATTCGGCCCGCAAAAAGGGGCCACGCCCGAAATGGTACTGGAACTGGACCGGAATCTGGCTCATTATGCGGACATTATTGAACGGGACTTGGGGAAATCGGTGAAAGACCTGCCGGGCGCAGGCGCTGCCGGTGGTTTGGGAGCGGGATTGGTGGCATTTCTGGGGGCGACTCTCAAACGCGGAGTCGAGATTGTAATTGACGCCACGCGTCTGGAAAGCAATCTTCAGGGGGCTGACCTTGTCATTTCGGGGGAAGGCCAGTGCGATTTTCAAACGGAACGGGGCAAGACCCCGTTTGGAGTTGCAAAAGTGGCCCAGAGGTCAGGTGTCCCGGTGATCCTGATTGCGGGATCGATCGGCCGCGGTGTGGAAGTTCTGTATCAGCATGGAGTGCAGAGCGTATTTTCAATGGTCGATCGTCCAATGTCATTGGAAGAGGCGATGGCGAACGCCTATGACCTTCTGGCCAACTGTACGGAAAGAATCATTCGGGCCAAATCTGTAAAATAGAAATAATAGAAGAATCCGCCTTTTGATGGAATGTGAGAAGTGACTTCACACCACTTGGAAGGCGATTTTTTTAGTCTGTTTACACTAAATAAAAAATTTAGAAAACATATTGCAAGCGCTTTCAGTCATGATATATTTAAGGTGTAATGATCTAGTGATCATATCACCTTATCAAAGTAGGAGGTATCATG
The DNA here is from genome assembly GCF_042652925.1 of Effusibacillus consociatus. Taxonomy (NCBI): domain Bacteria; kingdom Bacillati; phylum Bacillota; class Bacilli; order Caryophanales; family Alicyclobacillaceae; genus Effusibacillus; species Effusibacillus consociatus. Next base: position 9,607 of record NZ_JBHSHC010000127.1, on the reverse strand, counting down.
GATGACGTGGACCCAGGTTACCAATCCGCTTGACAATCTTTGGTTGTCAGCGCTCGTGGCTGCTCTGCCGATTTTCTTTCTCGGTTGGGCCCTTGCCGTGAAGAAAATGAAAGGGTATATTGCTGCACTCCTGACGATTCTGCTTGCTACACTAATTGCCATTATCGTGTATGGAATGCCAACCGGTATTGCTTTGACGACTGACATTCTTGGTGCATTGAAGGGTCTGGCTCCGATTGGTTATGTGGTACTTACTGGCGTATTTCTTTATAACTTAACGGTTGAAAGCGGACAATTTGAAATTATCAAGTACTCCATCTCAAAAGTATCGGATGACCAAAGAATTCAAGCGCTTCTTATCGCGTTCTGCTTCAGTGCTTTTATCGAAGGGGCTGCCGGATTCGGAACACCTGTTGCCATCGCGGCTGCCATGATGATTGGTCTGGGCTTTCCCCCGCTTTATGCGGCAGGCTTGGCACTGGTTGCCAATTCAATACCGGTTGCTTTCGGATCGATCGGCATCCCGATCACCACTGCAGGTAACGTAACCGGTTTGAGTCCTGATTTGATCGGGGCAATGGCAGGACGTCAGCTGCCGATTCTCACTCTGATCATTCCTCTCTGGGTTGTTATGATCATGGGTGGCTGGAAAGCGGCCAAAGGAGTGATGCCTGCACTGGTGGTAGCAGGGGTCTCTTTTGCCGGAGCCCAGTTCATCAGTTCAAACTATTTGGGCTATCAATCGACCGATCTAATTGCCTCCATGACTTCGATTGTTGCTCTCATGATCCTTCTTGTTTTCTGGAAACCAAAAGACAAGTGGAGTTTCGAAGGTTCCACAGTCACCTTGGCAAATGATAAACAGTATTCAGGCGGTCAAATTCTCCGTGCATGGTCTCCCTACATTATTACATCTTTAATCATCCTGCTTTGGAGCCGGCAATGGTTCAAGGATTACTTTACACCCGCTAAAGGGGCAAGCCCGATCTGGGAAATCAATTTCAATATGCCTGTTCTGCACAATGCGGTAAAAATAGCTGACAAGGCCCAGGCTGCACCATATGTTCTGAACTGGGTAACTGCCTCGGGAACAGCTATTTTGATTGCAACCATTTTAAGTGCCTTGGTATTAGGCATGTCTGCTCAAAAATATCTGGCAACCTTCGCAAAAACTTTGAAGCAGCTTGCGCTGCCGCTTATATCCATCGCTTGCTTCCTTGCCTATGCGGAATTGAGTACCCGTTCCGGAATGGGTACGACGATGGGGCAGGCATTGTCGAAAACAGGAGCAGCATTCGCCTTCTTTGCTCCGATTATTGGGTACATCGGTGTGTTCCTCACGGGCTCTGACACCTCTACCAACGCTTTGTTTGGTAAACTGCAAACAGTTGCAGCCAAGGAAGTCGGAATTGATCCCATTCTTGCCGTTTCCTCGAACTCAACCGGAGGATGCGCAGCAAAAATGATCTCTCCCCAATCAATAGCAGTAGGTGCAGGGGCAACGAATATGGCCGGACAGGAAGGGAATATCCTGCGCTTCACATTAAAGCACAGTCTGATCTTTGTGTTCTTGATGGGAATCATCTCCTGGCTGCAAGCCTATGTGTTCACCTGGATGATTCCGACACCGTAGATAGAAGAATATCGAGGTTTAAACAGAGCACGGGAGAAATCCCGTGCTTTTTCACTCTCGATTGACCTAACGTTAGACCTTGGAAGGGTCACGGCGGTCTATTGCTATTGGAGGTCTTTCCCGTTAACGTGCCGAAAAATTGATATTGCCAAGATACGAGTTTAATTGTAAGATTAGAGAAGATAACGAAAACGTTTTCAGGGGGGGTGAAACATCTGGGTCCGACAATACGGGATGTGGCAAAAGCAGCGGGCGTTTCAATTACAACAGTCTCCCGGGTTCTGAATCAGTATACGGATGTAAACCCCAAAACACGGCAAAAAGTCCTCAAAGTCGTTGAGAAAATGGGATATCAGCCGAACTCGGTGGCACGCAGTCTGGTGATGAACCGTACGCAAACTGTTGGATTGGTTGTATCGGATCTGACAAAATCACGTTCCGGGCATCACTTCCTGTTTGACGTATTATGTGGTATCAATGACCGAGCACAAGAAATGGGATATGACCTGGTTCTGTTCTCTACATCCCCAACCGCACAAAAGAAAACGACGTATATGGATTTTGTTCGTCAACGCCGTGTCGATGGTGTGGTGATGATGGGAATTCGTTTGGATGATCCCTATACCCACGAAGTTGTCGAAGCTTCCATTCCCAGTGTATTGATTGATGTCCCCCTTACCTCCAAAACCTGTTCATATGTAGCGTCGGACAACGTTGCAGGCGCCCGAATTGCGGTTGAACATTTGCTGAGCCAGGGGCATCGACATATTGGATTTGTGAACGGACATCAACAAGCTGCTGTCGCGCAAGAACGACTGGCTGGCTACACGCAAGCGCTTGCGGGGGCTGGTGTAAAGTTTATTTCGGATTATGTCTATTACGGGAACTTTGAGCAGGAGGATGGAGCACAAGGGGTTCAATCTCTGAAGAAGAAGCATCCGGAGATTAGTGCCGTATTTTTTGCTTCTGACCTGATGGCCATCGGTGCAATCAAGTATATTCAGTCTGAGGGAGGACAGGTGCCTAAAGATCTTTCAATTGTAGGATTTGACGATATTGCTTTGGCTTCTCTTATGCAGCCGGCTCTTACAACCGTAAGACAAATGCGGTACGAAATGGGGAAGTCGGCGGTTGACACATTGATTCGCATGCTGGAGAACGGTGAAACCGGCAGAGGTGTTGTACTTCCTCCGGAACTCATCGTACGTGAAACCACCCAACCCTTTACGAAATAAGCATGTTGTTCGTAAAGGGTATCAACAGGAATCAATCGAAAACGTTTTCAGTTAGAGGCAATAATTAGAGACATAACCATAGTTTCGACCAATTCATTAGGGGTGTGTAGAGATGAACTATCGAGTAATCAAAGAAGACGATCTGTTTTTATTAACAGATTCATCCGGAAACATTCATGAAGGAGATGAACAGGGACTTGGCCTTTTTACAAAAGATACTCGATTCTTGAGCCAGTTTGAGGTTTCTGTAAAGAATCTCGAAATGATCTTGTTATCATCAAATGCTGCAGAAAACTACATAGGCACGATCCGCCTGACGAATAAGGAAAAGGTAGAGAACGGCGAGATCAAAGTATGGCGTGAATCGATTGCGATGGAACGAAAGCGTTTCATTGCAGAAGGTGTTCTTTATGAGACCGTATCCTTCCGCAATCATAACGTGTACCCGGTTGAGCTGGAAATTGGAATCCGAGTGGATGCTGATTACAAGGACATGTTCGAAGTCCGGGGCTACTTGGATGGACAAGAGGGCACTCATCATCCTGTAGAAACTGGAAAAGATCGAATTCGACTGTCCTACACCGGAAGCGATAATGTGGAACGGGCTACGATCGTTACGTTTTCCCCTCAACCGAAAACGATTTCGGAAAAAGAAGCGGTTTATACCTTTTCTCTTGCACCTTTTGGTACAGCAGAAATCGATATTTCAATTACACCTGAGATTGATCGTGAACGTCCTCAAACAAGGGATCGTTCAGAGGCCATTCGCCGGCTGGAAGAGTCTTATCGTCAATGGGATGCGGCATGTACAACGGTTGAGACGGACAACGAGACCTTCAATGCACTTGTAAATCGTTCGAAGAAAGATATTCGTGTATTGCTCACCGATGTGGGATACGGCCAGTTTCCGGTTGCCGGCCTGCCGATTTTTGCGGTGCCGTTTGGACGTGACTCTTTGATTGCCGCCCTACAATTGTTTGCTATTAACCCTGACATTGCAAAAGGCACTTTGAAAACGATGGCGGCCTATCAGGGAACCAGGGCAGATCCGTGGCGTGATGAGCAACCGGGCAAGATTATGCATGAGATTCGATGCGGGGAGTTGGCTAACTCCGGGAAAATTCCGTTCACCCCATACTATGGAACAATTGATGCGACTCCGTTGTTCCTGGTGTTGGCAGCCGAGTACTATCATTGGACTGGCGACGAAGCTTTCATCGGGAAACTTCTCCCGAATATCGAGCGGGCGCTGGAATGGGTGGACACCTACGGGGATCGTGATCAAGACGGATATGTGGAATACTTCCAGGAATCCAGTAAGGGAATTGCAAACCAAGGTTGGAAAGACTCCGGTGACTCACTTGTGCATAAGGATGGTTCACTTGCCAAGGCTCCAATTGCACTGGCGGAAGTACAAGGCTATGTCTATGATGCGAAAATTCGCCTTGCTGCCGTGTTTGACCGTCTTGGCCAACCGGACAAAGCTCGTGGTCTAAGGGAGTCCGCTGAGAAGCTGAAGGCTGATTTTGCCCGGGACTTCTGGATGCAAGACGAAGAGTTTGTAGCGATTGCACTCGACCATGAGAAGAACCAGGTGGAATCGGTGACTTCGAATCCGGGCCATTGCCTCTGGTCTGGTTTGCTGACTGAAGAGCAGGCGCAAAAAGTGGCTGATCGGTTGTTGGCACCTGACATGTTCTCCGGTTGGGGAATCCGCACCATGAGCACAAAATCGACGGGATACAACCCGATGAGCTACCATGACGGTTCTGTTTGGCCGCATGATAATTCCCTTTGCGTGATGGGACTTAAACGATATGGCTTCCACGATCATGCGAACCGCGTGATCGAGGGATTAATTGAAACCTCCAAACACTTCGAATATGACAGATTGCCTGAACTTTTCTGCGGGTATCCGAAAGAAGAAGGCTACCCGATTCCGTATCCGGTGGCTTGTTCGCCGCAGGCGTGGGCGGCGGGCACACCACTTGTGTTTGTGAAGGTGATCTTGGGCTTAATGCCGGACGTGCCGGCGGGGATCGTGCGTTTGTCTCCCTCGCTGCCAAAAGGGATCAACCGCATGGTCATCAAGAACCTGCGTGTGGGCAACGGGTCACTCGACCTGTTGATTCAAAAATATAACGACGTACACACGACTTTGAAAGTTCTCCACAATTCGACCGGTCTCCAAGTAGTGACCGGGTAAAACTCCAAAAGGGGGCAAGAAAGAATGAAGAAGAAAGCAAAAGTATTGTCAGGCATTCTGGCAGCGTCTCTCGTGATGACCGGACTTGTTGGGTGCTCCAGCGGCGGTGACAAAAAAGAAGGGGCAGCTCCTGCACCAAAAGAAGGAGAAAAAATTACTCTTCGGGTTGGCGGTTGGTCCTCCAGTCCGGAAGAACAAGCGATTCTCGATGCGCAGATCGCTGAGTTCAAAAAGCAAAATCCGAACATTGATGTGAAGTTTGAACCCGTAGTGGGTGACTACCTCCAAAAACTGCAACCAATGATCGCGTCCAAAACTGAACCGGATATTTTCTACCTCGATGCCTATGCGGCACCTGAATTCATGGACAAAGGCGTTACGGAACCGATTGATGAGTATATCAAGAAACTTAACGTGAATCTCGGCGATTACGAAGATGCCGCGATCAAAGCGTTCCAATGGAAAGGCAAAACATACGGTCTGCCGAAAGACTACAACACCCTTGCACTGTTCTACAATAAGGAAATGTTTGAAAAAGCAGGTCTGAAGCCGCCGACAAATTGGACAGAGCTGAAGGCAGCCGCCAAAAAACTTACCAAGGACGGGGTAACCGGATTCTCGATGTCTGCGGAGCTTCCACGTTATCAGCCGTTCCTAGTTCAGGCTGGGGGATCGGTTATTGACGGAGATAAGCCTACACTCAACAAAACAGAAAATGCGGCTGCAATCGACTTTATCTATGGCGATATGATGAAGAAAGAAAAAATTGCAGCAATCCCGAAAACACTCGGTGTGGATTGGTCTGGAGATGCGTTTGCAAATAAGAAGGCAGCCATGGTAGTGGAAGGGGCTTGGCTGATTCCCCACCTTGCAAAGAAATCCCCCGATCTGAAATACGGAATCGTTGAACTTCCGGTTAAGGAAGGCGGTAAACCGTCTAACATGATCTTTACAGTTGCGTATGCATTGTCGAAGAACTCTAAAACCAAAGACGCGGCAGTGAAGTTGATGACCTTCCTGACCGGTAAAGAAGGCCAGAAATTCGTTGTAGAAAAAGGTTTGGCTCTCCCGACGATTAAAGAATTGGGTAAGGAATTCTCGATTAAATATCCGGATAGAACACCATTTGTTAAGGGTGCATCCTATGCAGTTCCATTCCAATACGGAACCGTTGGTGTAAAACTGGTTGATGCTGGTAATAAGGCGGCAGAAGCTGTGGTACTCGGTGCAAAGCCGGATGCAAAAGCAGCGTTGGAAGAAGCACAAGGAAAAATGCCCAAATAATAATCTTGTATGTAAAAGGAAGAAGATGCTCGTTTTCCAGCGAGCATCTTCCACCATGATCAAGAAGAAGGAGGGAAGCCGATGCGGACACGCGGAGATCTATTCACTGGATACTTATTTGTCTTACCGGTTGTTGTTTCGTTGGCTGTGTTTCTGATCGGCCCAATTTTTTACGCGCTGTATATCAGCTTTCATGAGTTCTCGTTTTTAGCTCCTGAGCAGGCAAAATGGGTGGGTTTTGAAAACTACCTGAAATTATTTGAAGATCCGCGTTTCTTGAAAGCGGTAAAAAACACCAGTTTCTACTCTCTTGGCGTTGTTCCGGTTCAGATTTGTATTGCATTAATGCTCGCTTTAATCGTTGATTCCAAGATAAAAGGAAAGACTTTCTTTCGGGTTGTATATTTTCTCCCGACTGTTACATCCACAGTTGCTGTATCTGTTATGTTTATGTATCTCTTTAAGAACGATGGACTTGTAAATTTGTTCCTGTCTAAAATTGGGGTGCCTACACACGATTGGTTTGGTGATCTCAGTTTTGCATTACCGGCAACGATGATGATGGCTATCTGGACAACAGTTGGGCAGTTTATGGTGATATATTTGGCCGGTTTGCAGGATATTCCGAATGATCTTTACGAAGCAGCAGAGGTTGACGGGGCAACTCCTTGGCAGAAGCTGCGGTTTATCACATGGCCAATGTTGCGGTCGACTACATTTTTTATCCTGATTATGTCGATCATCGGTACATTCCAAGTATTTGACCAAATGTATGTAATCTCAAAGGGAGAAGGCGGTCCGCAAGATGCTACATTAACCGTTGTCTTCTACTTGTACCGTGCCGCATTCAAGGACTTTGAAATGGGATATGCGTCTGCAATGGCGTTTGTACTTTTCTTGATTATCTTACTTCTGACGGTAATTCAAAAGAAAATATTCAAGGAAGAAACGGTATAGGAGGGGAGTACATGCAGAGGCAGATGTTTAGAGTCTTGTTCTACACGGTCGTGATTGGCTATGCATTTATGACACTGGTTCCGTTTATATGGTCAATTTATACGTCACTGAAGGCCATGCCGGATATTGATAAACTTTGGGTTCCTCTCGGGAACTTAACGATTGAAAATTATACGTATATCGTAGATAAGTTTCCTTTCATTCAGTGGTTGCTGAATTCAGTTTTCGTGGCGGGAGTCGTGACTCTGGGGAATTTGTTTTTTAATACACTCGCCGGATATGCATTGGCAAGAATCCGGTTTCCTGGACGGTCTCTGCTGTTCTATGTAATACTGGGTGTCATGATGGTACCCGGACAAGTTGTAATGATCCCTGTCTACATCATGCTTGCGGACTGGGGATGGATTAACACATATTGGGGCTTCACGATCCCTTTTCTGACATCTTCGTTCGGAATTTTTTTGATGCGTCAGTTTTTCCTTGCGTTACCTAAAGAACTAGAAGAAGCAGCAACGATTGACGGGTTAACCCGTTGGGGGATTTTTTGGCGGATTGCACTCCCCCTGTCCAAACCGGCTCTTGCTGCTCAGACCATTTTTATGTTCCTTGGAAACTGGAACTCGTTCATGTGGCCAAGTCTTCTGGCATCGTCTGATGATATGTTTACTCTTCCGGTTGGATTGAACTCATTCCATTGGCAATATACTGCTTATTGGAATCTAGACCTGGCAGGCACGATGTATATGACAATCCCGATGATTATTGTCTTCCTGATCTTCCAAAAATGGTTCATTAAAGGAATTGCGACAACAGGTATTAAGTGAGAAAACCGGTAGTGCTAGATTGCGGCACTGCCGGTTTTCGTTTCCGGATTCAGTTCTTTTGGCCGAATTTGTGCCATTAGCCACCAACATCCGAGATAGAGCAATCCAAGAACACCGATTGTGATTTGAACTGCCGCTTCATCCTCGAAGTATTTGTGGAGGGAGATGAATGCGGCTACACTAAGCAGACGTCCCAGCCCAATTGGGATCTCTCGGGATACGATATAATCCACCCTTCGTTCTTCCGATTGCGGGTCACGCGAGATCACTTCAAATGTAATGGAATTGTAGGGAATCGAATAAAAGTGGGTGAAGAGAGTGACAAGAACGGCATAGATTGTAAACCCCGCTACATCGAAATTTAGAGAAAGAATGGCGTGACCAAGCCCGACACCGACTGCCCCCATGAAAAAGTATCGGACTCGATTCTGCTGGTTTACCTTTTTACCAACATAAATTGCGGCAAAAAGACTTAAGACGCTAGCGGCAGTGTTGTAAATTCCCATCTGCAATTCATCTTTAAGTATCCAGAACGCTACAAGTTGGAGCAAGAACCACATCACTCCGTCATGAAGGCCATAGACCCCGTTTGCAATTTGCACATTCCACCAGTCCTGACCGCCCCTTTTCGTCACCGAAAGAAGGGAACTTGTGATTGTCTGGCCCCGCCCGAGGAGAAAAAGTGATAGCAGGCATGCACAAGCAAATAGGAGTAACGAAATGAGGAAGATCATGCGATATCCTTCGATCGCATGGTACTGGGTAATAATCCATCCGGAAAGCAGCGGAGGCAACATGTTGCCAAGAGTGGCCACAAAGGAACTCCACCCGAAGTACCGGGAGCGATTCTCGCTGCGACTGTGATCGTATGCGATCACATGCGATGCAAGAGCAAAAAACGCAATGGCAGTGCCATGTAAAATTCCGAGTATGAAAATATGATCGCCGGAGCGTTCTTGTAAACTGAAAATCAGATAATAGAAAAGGGAGAACATTCCCATTGCAATCCGCAGACACCAGACAGAATGGAACCGTCGTGCGACCCAACCGGCCGGAAACATCATCAATATGATCGAGGCGCTCAGAGTCATATTAAAATAGGCGATGGTAAGCAAGTCTTGATTCACTTTCCATAAAAACACGTTGACAAAAAGTCCTGACAAGGAGGAAGCGATCGAGAACAACAACTGGATCCAAAGAAATAAACGGAGCTGTATTGATATAGCTTGGGGTGAGGGTGATTGCAAACCTGTTTCCTCCTTTAGATTTGGACTGAGACTCTTCTATCATACAGAAAACGTTTTCGGTGTAGAAGGGGTGTTTTAATTTTCATATCGGTAAAAGGAAGATGATCAGCGGCGATATACAATTCCGTCGCTCTATTATTTTTTTGCTATTCCTTAAATTGCAAGAATAAATGCAACAACACACGATAATCCATAATATGTAAGATTAAACGACCGATTTT
>NZ_JBHSHC010000126.1:0-519 GCF_042652925.1 Effusibacillus consociatus | reverse complement strand
AGGGATTTTGAGACCTTTATTTCAGGGGTTTGCACCCCACACAGCTGAAAACCACCCAAATAAGAACCTTAAAAGCCGTTATTTGAGAAAAAGCTTGCTTCAAACTGTAAATAAGTCCCCGAAACACCCTTATTCCTGTTTGCTCCCTGAAAACCGGATGCGAATATGAGTCGCGCATGGGAATCAACTTCCCCAGATTACTTTCCGGGGCCCCCGAAAAGTACTCGGAATAAGCTTCGCAGCTTATCGTCACTTTTTGGGGTGTTTGTTAGATTAAGCCCTCGATCGATTAGTACTGGTCAGCTGAACACGTCACCGTGCTTACACACCCAGCCTATCTACCCTGTCTTCTTCAGGGGATCTTACCACGTTGACCGTGTGGGAAGTCTGATCTTGAGGGGGGCTTCGCGCTTAGATGCTTTCAGCGCTTATCCCGTCCCGACTTGGCTACCCAGCTATGCTCCTGGCGGAACAACTGGGACACCAGCGGTCGGTTCATCCCGGTCCTCTCGTACTAAG
>NZ_JBHSHC010000125.1:0-35664 GCF_042652925.1 Effusibacillus consociatus | reverse complement strand
AAGGATTTCAGTTATCCACAGCACCCCTTGGGGTGCCTACTTTTAGGCCTATACTGTCGAACCCGGGTGAATATTTTGGGCGGGGTTTTCCTGACAAAATCCTTCAGCAGTTAGCCAACGGAACAAAGTTTTTAATGTCCGTAGTCTTACATTGACTGTTACCGGTGACAATCCGGTTCCGTACATTCTTGCAGTGGAGTCTTGTTCCTCGTTATCGTCATCCATCAACATAAAATCCAGATAATCGCGAATCGTGTCCGTAGTGACTTGATCGACATAATTGATATCAGGATGTTCTGACTTAAGCCACCGCGTCAAATATACAAAGTGTCGCTCGTGATCCTCAATGGTTCGGGGTTTTAATTGTTCAAGCCGTTTGGCTCGGAGAAACAGTTGAAAAGCCTCCTCCAGTGACCACCTTACTTGAACTTTGTTATCGGATGATTGTGCTTGGGAACGCCATTTTGGACGCGCCATGTTTTTCTATCTCCTTTCTTGCCCTCCCTCCAAATCACTTCGACCGATTAAATATGCAAGATATATGAATGAATATAAAGAATAAGACTCACTCGGTCTTTCGCTGACCGACCCACGCGGTCTTGTCCTGCTCACCCCCTCGATCTCGCCAGTTTTTTTCGTCATTCTTCATCACCTGAAATTTCCAGAAATAGCAAAATGGTTTTCGCTCATTTGGCGAAAACCCTTGCTACAATAAGGATTTTTGGCGGAGGCGTGTGGGAATCGAACCCACCTCAGACATCCCATGCCTGACACTCGATTTTGAAGACCGGGAGGGACACCAGTACCCCATCCGCCTCCGTATTGTCCACATGATCTAAAAGTCGAATGCACATTCCAATATACCAAATCGGATCAGCTAAGACAAGACGAAGTTCTTGGAAGTTTCGTGGTCGTGAGGGACTGTGTTGCAGCTGCGGTGTTGCACCACGACCATTGCTTTCCAATCGTTCTTCTTTCTTATTCCTCCGCAGACAGCCTCTTCGGAACAATGGAATCTCCTGCATCGGTTCGCAGACTGCGGTAGAGAACCACAATTCCGGCAGCAATCACCCCTGAACAGAAAAGCAATGCGATCGTTTCAGGACTCATACTGTTTCCTCCGCTTCAAATAGTTTTACTCTATAGACGTATGGAAACGGAAAAGGTTTCGTCGGTAGGGAAGGAAAGTATACGGAATCCAAAGATTTCCTATTGTATAACTACTACGAAAATGCTTGCAAACCAGAAGTAATAGACTGTATAATTTTTTCGTATGCGAATTCCGTACGTTACTGTAGAAAAGTTATACAAAGGGATGATGTCGATGAAACGCAATCGGATTTTATTTCTTGTCTTCACATTGATTTTGTCGTTGGCGCTGGCTGCTTGTGGCGGTGCTGCGAAGCCTAAGGATGGGGGAACCGCAACTCAGCCGGCAGATAATAAAAAAGAATTTCTGGTTGGCGTAATTCCTGCGGAAGCGAAGTTTGCCGGGACTTCGAAGGAAAAGCTGCAGCAGTATCTTTCCGAAAAAATCGGCCAGAAAGTAGTGGTCCAGGACTATCCGGATTACAACGGCGTCGTGGAGGCACTTAATGCCGGTAAAATTCAATTGGCTTACCTTGGACCTTTGACCTATGTAATCGCTCATCATCAGAGCGGTGCGAAGCCGGTTGTCGCCAAAACAGCGGGAGGAAAGCCGTTTTACTATTCCTACATTATCGTTCCTGCCGATTCGCAGCTAAATTCTATAGATGATCTTGTGAAAAATGCAAAGGACATCAAGTTTGCATTTGGTGATGCAAACTCCACGTCCGGTTCTCTTGTACCTGGTGCCGAGTTGAGAAAGCAAGGTCTCTTCACCGACAAGTCGAACCACAAATTTAAAGAATTGCACTACACCGGTTCCCATGATATAACCGCTAAATCGGTAGGAAGCAAGAAAGTCGATGCAGGCGCGATCGATTCGGCTTACTTTGATAAGTTGATCGCAAAAGGTGAAATTAAGAAAGAGGATTACAAAATCATCTGGAAATCTTCCGAACTGTACCAATATCCGTTTGCAGTCAATAAAGATGTGAGCGACGATATGGTGAAGAAGCTGCAGGATGCGTTTGTAAATCTGAAAGATAAAGAAGTGCTTGACGCATTTGCGGCGGACGGATTTGTTGTAACCAAAGACAATGACTACGCGGCAATTCGTAAAGTTGCGGAATCTGAAGGACGTCTGAAATAAGCGGCGGTGATTACGTTGTTGCCAAGAGGGTTTTATGTGCGGCGAGTTTCTATATTCGCCGCACTTCTTCTCGTTATTGGATGGAGTACGGCAGGTGTCAAATTAAACCTGACCGATTTTTTGGATTTTAAGAAGACGCTGGATCTCATCGGGAGGTTTTTTCCTCCTGAGTGGAGTCTGCTGCAGGAAGCGATTAAACAGTCTGTTATTACTCTGCAGATTGCCATTACCGGAACTTTCTATGCACTTCTGGTTGCATTCCCGCTAAGCTTTCTATTGGCTCGTAATACGGGGAAACCGGGATTTTCGAACATTCTCCGTGGAGTTTTGGGATTTATCCGCTCGGTTCCGGAGATTGTATGGGGGCTATTGTTTGTTCCCACTTTGGGACTGGGTCCGATAGCCGGAGTGATCGCAATTTTTATCCATAACGTCGGGGTTTTGGGTAAACTCATCTCGGAGCTTGTGGAATCGTCCGATCCGGAAACACAGGAAGCAGTCATTGCGGCGGGCGGAAACAAAGTCCATGCGATTGGCTTTGCCATCATTCCGGAAATTCTTCCTAACGTGTTGTCTCAATATTTCTATCGCCTTGAAGTAGGAGTTCGCACCTCGCTTATATTGGGATTCATCGGGGCTGGCGGGATTGGCAACATGTTGTTTATCGATTTTAAAGTATTTGAGTATCCGTCCGTATTTGTCGAGATTCTTGCGATCATGGGACTGGTCTTGCTAATTGATTCGGTTGGGGCATGGGTTCGCAAGAAGGTGATGTAGTGGTATGATATGGGGAAAAGGGGGGCTGCTGATGAAACGCTATTTCACCGTAGAGGAAGCGAACCGGCAACTGCCGATCATTGAACCTCTTCTCATTTCATTACAGAATATCAAGCAAGAAATCGCCACGAAGAACGGTGAACTGAAGGCTTCCAAAGCCGCTCTCGGTCAGGCAGCCGCACCGGACGCGTTTTTCACGGAAGAAGCGGAGATCGAATTTTTGCTGATGCAGGCCCACAATCTGATTGCAAAAGTTCATGAACTCGGTGCCGAAATCAAGAATGTTGATCTGGGATTAATTGATTTTTATACTCTTGTGGATGGGGAAGAAGCGTATCTGTGCTGGAAGCTTGGAGAGCCGCATCAGATCCTTTACTGGCATGGTCTGGACGAAGGGTTTATTGGGCGCAAGACGATTTCGCTTTTGGACGACCCCAGTGAATTTTGAACACAAAAAAGACCATGCCCGAAATGGGGATGGTCTTTTTTCATTATACGATTTTGACTTTGTACTCCCGTAACCATGTGTCGACCTGAGCCAGATAAGCATACATTTGGGGTACACTCATCAGTTGTCCGTACCAGGGCAGGTGGGTGGTATCCGCATCTGCATTAAGCAGCGTCCGCACCGCTTCGATATCGATCAATTCCAGTAATGGGGAAGACGGATCGTTTACAATGCCGGTCAACCACTCGCGGACCGCTTTTGTATAAGCCGGGTTATGGGTCTTGGGATAAGGGCTTTTCTTCCGGTAGAGGACATCTTCCGGCAGGATGCCTTTCATTGCCCGGCGAAGGATTCCTTTTTCCCTGTCATCACATGTTTTCATTGTCCAGGGGATGTTCCAGACGTATTCAACAAGTCTGTGATCGCAATAAGGAACGCGGCCCTCGAGGCTTGCTGCCATCGTCATGCGGTCTTTGCGATCGAGCAGTTGCGCCATAAACCAATAGAAATTCAAATAAAACATTTCCCGTCTGCGGGCTTCAAACGAATTCTCTCCCGGAAGCCGGGGGACTTCCGCCAGAGTTTCCTCGTAACGGCGGGCAACATACGCTTCCGGTTGAATCAGGTCAACAAGTTCGGGTTTCAGCAGTTTCGCCCGTTCTAGAGTCTTGCGCAGCCATGGGAAGGTATTCGCATCCATATCTTCTTTCCTATGGAACCAAGGGTATCCGCCAAAAAGTTCGTCGGCGCATTCTCCCGATAACACTACAGTCGTCTCTTTCTTAATCTCCCGAGCAAACAGATAGAGTGACGAATCTACGTCCACCTGACCAGGAAGATCGCGGGCAAAAACCGCTGTCTTTAAAGCTTCCACCAATTCCGGAGTATCCACATAAATTGCGTGGTGATCGGTATCACAATACTCCGAAACCCGCTTGATCCAGGGAGCATCCGAATTCGGTTGAAATTCGTGCGCCTTAAAGTGCACGTCGTTGTCTACATAGTCAATGCTGTAGGTGGCCAGTTTCCCGCGGCCTTCCCGTTTAAACGCGTTGGCGGCAACTGCTGTGATGACGCTTGAATCAAGTCCTCCCGACAGCAAGGTCCCGATTGGGACATCCGACACGAGCTGCCGTTCGATCGAATCGAGCAGAAGCTCCCGCAAATGGGCGACCGTTGTATCCAGATCCTCTTCATGCGGATGGCTTTCCAGTTTCCAATACTGACGAATCCGGTGTCCGTTTCGATCATACAGCATGCAGTAACCGGGACGCAGTTCCCGGATGTCTTTAAACACCCCGTGCCCAGGTGTACGGGAGGGGCCCAGCGCAAAAATTTCTCCCAACCCCTCGGCATCCACAGCCGCTTCCACAGCCGGGTGGGCAAGCAGCGCTTTCAGCTCCGAACCGAACAAGAAAGAACTGTCTCGTTCCGTGTAAAAAAGGGGCTTAACCCCCAACCGGTCACGTGCGAGGAACAAAGTTTGATCCGGTTCACTCCAAATTGCAAATGCAAAAATTCCGTTCAGCTTCTCTATGCAGCTCGCTCCCCACTCCATGTAGGAAGTAAGCAGGACTTCAGTGTCCGAATGCGAACGGAACGAATAGCCTCTCGCCAACAATTCGCGTCTCAAGTCTTCTGTGTTGTACAGTTCCCCATTATAAACCAGGGTATAGGAATGGTCTCCCCGATAACGGGTCATAGGCTGGGCGCCGCCTACCGGGTCGACAACGCTTAACCGCCGGTGTCCGAGTGCCGCTCGCGGTGAGATCCAGGAGCCTGTTGCGTCCGGACCGCGGAATTTCAATGTTTCGGTCATCACCTCGAGAATGTCCGCTTGTTTTGTCAGATCCCGGTTCCAATCGATCCATCCGGTTATCCCGCACATGGTAACATTCACCTCTTTTCCAAGGACTAAAAAAGCTCCACGATCATGACCCGTTTAAGTCATGTCATGGAGCATACTATGCCGTTGGATGGGCAAATGTCACGGATCCAACAGTCGAGTCTACTGGAATCGAAACTTTCTTACGACCGCAGAGAGTTCTCCCGCCATGCTGTTTAAAGCAGAGGCCGAATTCGAGATTTCCTCGATCGATGCCAATTGTTCCTCGGTTGCGGCAGACACGTTTTGTGTTCCTGCTGCGGTTGACTGAGACTCTTCTTCCACTTTCGCAATAGCTTCCATCATCTTTCGGGTTTCGGCCGTCATTTGAACAACGGCGGCGGAAACTTCTTTGATTTGCAGAACGACTTCCTGAATCGCTTTTTGGATCTCTTCAAACGCTTCCCCGGCGGCATACACAACTTGAATACCCGCGGCTACTTCTTGCGTCCCTGATTCTACCGTTTCTACGACTTTGTTCGTTTCATCTTGGATGGCGGTAATGAGCTGAGCGATTTGTTTTGCCGATTGGGATGACTGCTCAGCCAATTTCCGTACCTCGTCTGCCACAACCGCAAACCCGCGGCCGTGCTCTCCTGCTCTTGCCGCTTCAATCGCAGCGTTTAACGCCAACAAGTTGGTTTGGGAGGCAATGCTGGAGATGGTTTCGACGATTTGACCGATTTGCTGGGATCGATCTCCCAATTCCTTAACCGCTCGCGACAACCCGTTCACTGTGGTGTCGATTAAGTTCATCTGCTGAACAGCCAAGCGGACAGCGCGGTTTCCGGCCAACGCCTTATCCGATGCTTCCGTTACCGTATTGGCAACATTTTGTGCGTTTTCGGATATTTGATTCATGCTGTTCGACATGATCTGGACCGTTTTGACCGTATCTTCAATGCTTTGCACCTGTCTGTCAGTTCCGGCTGCCACTTGCTGGACGGTTAACGCAATGTGTGTGGTTGCCACACAGGTACTTTCGGCACCTTCCGTCAGCTTTTTAACCGAGTCGCTAACCTGATCAACGCTGGCGCTTACTTGCCGAATCAGGCCGCTCAGGTTTCGTTTCATGTCATTGAACGTCTTCGCCAGATCCCCTATTTCATCGTTACTTTTCACAACAATGTCCTCCGCAGTCAAATTTCCTGCCGCGATCTGACCTGCGGTATCCGCCATGGTGACCATCGGTTTGACAATCATCCTGGAGATTATAAAACCGATCGCGACAGCGATAATAAAGGTGACTATACTAAGCGACAGTACGGTGGTGATTGTGGCGGTCACCATCGATTTATTCGCCAGGTTTCCTTCATTCATTAATTTCTGTTGATTCCCGGCAATCTCTTCCGCTTTCAAAGACATATAAAGAGCCAGGGGCATTGCTTCGTCTTGCCCCTGCTTCAAGGCCTGGGATCGATCAATTGCCATGAAATCGATGATTTCTTTTGATATTGTTTGAAACTTTTGATTCAATTCTTCCATCGTCTTTAAAGATTTCTTATCTTTCTCATCCTGGACCAGTTCGGATGATTGTTTAATCAATCGGGATAAAGTTTCGTTTGCGTTTTGCATGTTTTGCATCGCGTTATAGTCGCGTGTGATCAGATAAGAAAGCAGATTATTGCTTTGCAATGCCGCATTCACTTGTATATCTTTTGAATAGGTCAAAATCTTGACTCTCCGATCGATCAGATCGGTGTAAGCATTATCGATTTTCTTAATGTTATAAAATGAGATCGAGCTTGTGATTGCCAGAATCACGGCGACGATTAAAAACCCGCCGGTTAGTTTTTTCGAGAGTGAGAGTCTTTCCAAGAATTCGATATTGCCCCTTTTTGCCAATTTAATGATGACATTTTGAATGAGTCCCATTATTTTTTCGGATCCAAATTTCACCCAAATCCCCCTCGATCCTATGTAATCCATTTCTATCCGAATATTTTCGTCAATATTCGAATAAATTCCTACATTTATTAAAATTAAAAATTAAAAAAGTCAGCTTCCGTGAGAACGGGGCTGACTTTTCCAGTATGAAAAGTTATGTGTCAACTAAATTTTGAATTTCCCGACTGCCATTTGTAATTCTTCTGCCATCTTCGAAAGGGAGGAGGCAGAGGCGGCGATTTCCTCCATCGAGGCCGTTTGCTCCTCTATGGCTGCGGAGACGGTTTGTGTGCCGGAGGCAGCCGTTTCCGCAATCCCTGCGATCTGATCGATTGAGTTTACAACTTGTTGGGTTCCGGCAGACACCTGTTGTGAAGCAGCGGACACTTCCTGGATTTGAGTCGTGACATCGTCCACAGACTGCTTAATGAGAGCAAATGATTCACCTGCAGCGTTGACCATATTTATACCGGCAGCCACCTCTTCTAAGCCTGATTCCATAGAGTGCACGGCTTTGATTGTTTCTTCTTGAATCCCGCTAATCAACTGAGCGATCTGTTGAGCGGATACTGCCGATTGTTCCGCCAGTTTTCTTACTTCATCGGCTACCACCGCGAACCCGCGCCCTTGTTCACCGGCTCTTGCGGCTTCAATTGCTGCATTTAATGCCAACAAATTGGTCTGTTCTGCAATGGCGGTAATCACTTCCACAATTTGTCCGATTTCTTGCGAACGTGCTCCCAATCCTTTTACGGATGTGGACAATTCATTTACAGTTTTGTTTATAGAATTCATCTGTTTTACCGTTGTTTGGATTGCGCGGTTGCCGTTCAAAGCAACTTCTGCAGCGCGAATTGCTGCGTGTGACACATGTTGAGCAGTGGATGCAATCTGACCAACACCGGACGACATCTCGGCAACTTCCTTTGAAATTTCTTCAACGCTGCGAACCTGTATTTCGGAACCGGCTGCCACTTCCTGAATGGAAGAGGCAATCTGTTCGGTGGCTTTACTGGTTTGCTCGGAAGTCGCGGACAATTCCTCGGATGATGCGGCTACCAATTCCGCTGTTTGCTTTACTTGTCGGATGAGACTGCACAAATTTTCGACCATTCCATCTACGGCTGAAGCCAATTGCCCAACCTCATCTTGAGAATGATTCGGAAGTCTTTCAACTCGGAGATCACCTTCAGAGACACGATTAGCGATGTCTACGACTTTCACCAAAGGTGTTGCAATCATGCGGGAGAACAGCAACCCTAAAGCAATCGCCATTACTCCTGCGAAGATGATGATGCTGATTAGAATTCTCGTGGCGAAAGCCGCGTTGATATCGCTTTCCGCCTTCTTTTCGTCTGCACGCTTGGCTTGATAATCCGCCAATTCTTTTAAATGTTCATTTACCTTGTCCAATGAGCCGACAGAAGACACATATAATTGGTAAGCTTCCTTGGGCTTGCCGTCGGCTGCCAATTGAATAAACCGGGTGCGATATTCCCGATATGTAGCGAGTTCCTTTTTCAGATAGGTGAGCTTGTCGTTCTCAAAACTGTCGATGTTGGTTTTTTCAAAATCGGCCAACAATTTATTGAACTCTTCCACCCTGTCGTTTAATTGTTTTGTCAATTGCTGTTGTCTACTCTTATCCTCGGTGAGCATGATTTGCAGCACAATTGCCTCGTTTGCACGGGAATGAGCACGTGCTGCACTCAGCCATTTAATCGGGAGCAGGTTGTTCTCATAGATTGATCGGATTTCTTCGTTCGCCTTAGTAAGATAATAATATCCAGTGAACCCTACACCTCCCATAAAGATCACCATACTCACAACCAGACTGAGAAGTTTCGTTCTTGTACTTAAATTCCTTATCCATTGCATCAAACATATCCCCTTTATGTTTTGCGTAGTTTTCACACTTGGTTTTTCGACACTTATTTATATGAGTCCTATGAATGATCTGTAAATTATTTGTGAAAAGTTATTTCAATAAAAAACTCCTTTCGAAATGAAGGAAGTTTGGAGTCAAGTGACCGGTGTGCTTATTCCCAAGCGACCAATGCAACCCCGACCAAGATAACCAGTACCCCGATCCATCGAATGGGAGGGACCATTTCGCCGAAGAGACTCCAAGCAATCAGTACGCCCAATACATAGGCGAGGCTTTGCAAAGGATAGGCAACACTTAAACTCATACGTGACAGAACGATAAACCACAAGCCTGTTGCCGCCACGTATAAGAAAAGTCCAAGTATCACATAAGGCTGCAGGGCCGCTTTCCACAGGTTTGAAACCGATACGCCGCCAATCCGATCCAGACCGATTTTGAAAAACACTTGCCCCGCCACCAACAGGACAATATTTGACAGCAAGAAGACGTAGTTCATGATGTACCTTCTTTCCGCTCCCTTTGTTCAAGCTCCGTTTTCAGAACGGTGAGCTCTTGGGTCAGACGGAGTACTTGGTCTGTGAGGCGCGAAGTTACCACGGTCAAATGAAGAATCAAGACAAAGCAAAATATGATTCCAAGCAGGAAAAGCACTGCAGGTGCATATTTGATGTCGAGGAAAGCGGCGAGCCTTTCCAAAAGTAATGTGTTGGAAGACATGATGACGAAACCGGCCCCGACAGCCAGCCATAGCAAGGAGTATTGTTCCTTCAGCCGTTGACGGCGTACGAGATCCAATACAACCACAATAAACCCTACAGAAAACAGAAGTGAAACCCAATAGACGCTCATCATTGGGCTCTCACCTTCGGATGACGCAGAACATTCATGAATACCGCCAGAGCGACCTTTATCATGTAATAAGCTGATTTCAACGGGGTAATGGATGAACTTCCGGCTTGGCGTTCATGCATTTCAGTCGGAACTTCGAGCAAGGTACAGCCCTGCCGTTTGAGATACACGATCGCTTCAACCTCGGGATAATCAGCCGGGTAGTAACGGCTGAAAAGTTCAATCAGCTTTCTGTTGACCACACGATAGCCGCTTGTAGTGTCCTTGACCGATTGTCCGGCCAGAATCGTAACCAGCCCTGAGAAAAATATCATTCCAACTCGCCGCATGAAAGTCGATTTGTAGTTGGTTTGTTGGACATAACGGGAGCCAAGAATCATATCTCCTTCGCCGTTCTTTGCATGTTGAAGAAGCCGTGGGAGATCGGCCGGGTCATGCTGCCCGTCCGCATCAATTTGAACCGCGTACTGATACCCCTTTTCATGTGCATAGAGGTATCCGGTTTGCATACCTCCGCCAATTCCCACGTTAAAGGGCAGGTTTAATACGGTTGCACCCGCTCTGGCAGCCACTTCTGCAGTCCGATCGCGCGAGCCGTCATTCACGACCACGATGTCAGCTTCCGGAAGATGCTTCTGAATGGCATGGATCACTTTCGCGATGCTTTTTTCTTCGTTGTATGCGGGTATGATAACAAGTGTATCGGATCTCATGCGAATTCCCCTTTCCAGCGAAATACCGTTTGTAGAATAGAGTGGACACCTACCCCTATTCCCAAGAAAAGAAAGGGCATAAGTGGTTCATTGTAACGATCAAGGACAAAGTAAACACTGTAAAGGATCGTGAAATACAAGAGTGAGCTTAAGACCAACAGTATCTCATTTCGATGTCTGCTTTCAACAACGAGCGAAATCAAGAATCCGATCAGCCCGGCCACGACAACCGCGGAATGGATTTTATCCAGTTGTGATTTTGGAATCCGGAAAATTTCAATCCAATAAAATGGTTCTTTCCATAGCAGATTCGGCTTGAGATAGGCATAGCTCCGGATGAAGGATTCCGGGTCCTGCTGCCACCAGTTTTTGATCCGTTCCTTGGCGACCTCTTCCCGGACTTTATTCTGCGTGTAGGCATCGGTGCTCGGGTAAGGTAAGCGTTTAATCAGTTCATCAAACGTCTGATTTGGGTTTGGAAAACCTTCCCCTTGAAAGGTGCCTCGTAGCAGAGGATCGCCCGAGCCGCCTGTCAGAGGGATAAACTCATGGTAATGAACATAATTGCGTACCCACCAGGGGCCAAGTATTGCCAACATGATTACGACCGCAACGGTGGCTTGTTTGAGCATCATTTTGAGCGGATACTTTTTTAGCATCAGGTACATGAACAAGATCAGCGGATAAAGTACAACCGTCGGACGGAACATCAGACTTGCAATATAAAAGAACATGAATGCAGAGAACGTTGACATTTTCGAATTCTGCGACAGTCTGATAGAGAAATAAACCAGAAAAATAAAACTTGTCGCAAACGGTGTTTCCGTTAATAATAGGTTATCTGTTAGAATATGCGGGACAGATAATGCAAACAAACCTGCAACCAACAAACCGGTTCGAATTCCGGCCATTGTTTTGGCAATCAGATACATACCGTAAATCCCTGCTACGCCAATAAGAATCATGACAAGTTTGGCAGCGTACAATCCTGTCGCTTCCCATCCGAACACCAGAAAAATCAGGGCTAAAAGCAAAGGTTGTCCAGGCATGATATGAACCGTTGGTTCGGTTGGACGATGGTAAATTAACATACCTGATTTCAGCAATTGAATTGCGCTGTTGACATACCCTGCATCATCGCTGTTTAAGGTGAGATTGAGACCGTAGCGGCCGAGGGCCAGCAGTCGAATGCCGAGAGCAGCAAGCAGCACCCACCAGATTAAGTACTCTTTTCTAAACACTGAATCCCCCCAAGTTTAGAAGGCACTAGTTGAAACAACACTAGATCTTATCCACTATACCCTGTCTGGGAAATAAAGTAAAGAAATTAAGCGGCATGAAAGGGGCAGTAAACATGTTTCTTTATCGATTAGAAGCAAAAGGAGAGGGGTTTCCTCCCGTATCGGTGATTTTATTGGCAGAATCGGATGATAAAGCATTTACATATGCTCAGGAACAGATTGAAAAAGATTTTCTGGGTTCCATTGTAATCGAGGATTTTGTCTTGATTCAGAAAAAAAGAGTCTCGCCAGGCGAAGGATATACAGTTGAGAAAAACCCTGCGTTGGAAGCATGAACTCGCGTGTAACGGGTGATAATGGGGAATATCAATTCCCCATTTTTCGCTTTGAAGGGAGAATCTCGCCCGATGAACGAGATAACCGTATTCGTTGAGGAAACGGCTGTGACTCTGCCGATTCATACACAGGTGGCGCATGCGATTCGTGCTTATCTGATGCGGCGGGATCCGGATCTGCTTAAGTTAGTGGAGTGCCGTCAGATTTATGCGGTGGATAGTACAGGACATGAAGTGCAGCAAGACCGCGCGCTTGTTGAAGGAATGCGGCTTTATATCAGAAAGTTGCAAAAATGACCGATTGATGAATGGTGGCTGACTTCCGGGGGTACAGTAGTGATTACGAGAATCACCTCCGGGGGGAATTGTATGCTGCAAGTCGAGAAACTGAATGTAGGTGAAATTCCGCTATACCACGTGCAGGATTCGGAAATCGACAGCAATTGTCCGGTTGTGATTGCTCTGCACGGATTAGGCGAGAGCAAGGACTCTCTGCTGCCTTACGCCGAACAAATGGCAGAGCATGGGGTGTCGGTGCTCATTCCGGATGCTCCGCACCATGGGGATCGATCCAGTGGAGAAGACCGGTATACGTTAGCTTCCGTTCAACGGATGCTGCCGATTCTGACAGGATCTCTTAAAGAAGTGGGGGCGCTGGTGGACTATGTGAAAACAACTTCCCGTTTTCATACTTCACGAATCGGGATCACAGGGGTTTCCATGGGAGGTGCTGTTACACTGGGGGCAATGGCCAGATATCCCGAGTTAAGGACGGGAGTGGCACTGCTGACCATGGGCAGCGCAAGACGGTTTGCCCGCCACCACAATTTCCCGAAACTATTGTGGCCAGCCGTATCCTATCTCGATTCGTTGTTAGACCGCAGACGGATTCCCCCACGCTCTCTTTTAATGCTCAACGGTGCGGAGGATCCTATCATTCCGGTAAATGCGGTCCGCGAATTTGTACAGGAAATGAAAGCGATGTACGGCAGCGGCGGGCGGATTGAAATGGTGGAATACCCCGGGGTAGGCCATGAAGTTGTGCCTGATATGATTGATCGGACAAGAGACTGGTTAAGAACCTATTTGTAAAATGAAAAACACCAACCGCTTAAAGCGGTTGGTGTTTCAGTTTTTCGATCACAGCTGCAATATCCTCGGGAAGCGGCGCTTCCAACACCATTTTTTCACCTGTACCCGGATGTGTAAAGGACAATTTTGACGCATGAAGCGCTTGTCGCCGGATCAGAGGGGAAGTATGTCCGTATTGTCGATCTCCGAGTACGGGGTGACCGTAGTGGGCCAGGTGAACCCGAATCTGGTGTGTCCGTCCGGTCTCTAGTGACAATTCCACCAAGGTTGCTCCGTCCAATCGTTCCATCAACGAAAAATGGGTGACCGCCGGATTCCCGTCTTCTCTTACCTTGCGTTTGGCAGGATTTCGGGGATCATTTCCAATTGGATAGGTCAAGGTGCCGCGATCCTGTTGCACTTCTCCTTCTGCCAATGCGAGATAGACCCTTCCCAGCTCACGTTCCCTCAGTTGGCGGTCGAGATGCTGGTGGGCAAAGGCCGATTTTCCCACAATCAAGATCCCGGACGTATCCCGATCCAACCGGTGAACGGGTCGGACGGGAAGCGCCAAACCCTGATCCTGCCAGTGCTTGGCGATGCCATTTGCAAGAGTTCCCGTTTGTCCGGGGTGAATCGGATGCACATTGATTCCTGCAGGTTTGTTGACGACAAGAATTGCTTCGTCTTCGTACAAAATGTCAAAAGGCACCGCTTCGGGTACCAGGCTCTGGCGGTTGGACACTTCGACGGCCACCTGCACTACATGGCCTTTTTTCACTTGCCGTTTGAGAAAAGTGGGTTTCCCGTTGTACAGAATCCCTTTGCTGCGAGTAAGTTTCTGAATCATTCGTCTGGAGATCTGCATCGGACCTGTTAAAATATCCTGTAAAATGACTCCATCCTGTTCGGCGGGAATGGTATATTCTTTCCAGGAACGTTTCATGGCACTACCTACCTCATCCGATCATTGATAGAGGGATAGTACCATACACCAGTCAAATTCTCAAAGGGGTCGGAGGGTAAGGATAAATGCAGCAATGGATATATGTAGGGATGATGATCTTCGCGGGTGTAATGATCGGGCTGCAGTCACCGATCAATGCGGCTCTCTCCAAAAAGGTCGGTATTTACGAATCGGCGATGATTTCTTTTTCTATGGGTACAACGGTACTAATGGTAATTGTTGCATTCTTTGGAAAAGGAAATTTGCGGGAAGTCGTCAATGTGCCCTGGTGGCAATTTATGGGGGGCCTATTGGGAGCGATTTTCGTCACTACTATCATTGTGGGCGTCCCAAAAGTAGGGGTAACTACCGTGATGGTTGCAGTTCTGGCGGGGCAGCTTTCGACTGGACTCTTGATCGACCAATTCGGTTGGTTCGGTGTTGCTCCGCGTCCGATTGATTGGCAAAAAGTGGCCGGGGTAGTTCTCTTATTTGTCGCAATTTTGTTGATTTTTGGCAAGAAATAATTTCCACGAAAGATAGACAAATTTTTAAAAAAATCATATATTTAAAATAAATTGTTTAAAAGGATCGGAGGGAGTGGAATGGAGTTTGTTACCATCCATGAGCTTGCTCGCATGTCAGGCGTTTCGACAGCTACGATTCGTCTCGACATAAAAGCCGGCAAAATTCCCATCGCCGCTCCGGGAAAGAGGGGAAGAGGAAACCCTACACGCATTCGCATCTCAGATTTGGAGTCAACAGATCGCATCCAATACCAACAGCTTGCAAAACAGTTTTTGCAGGATGGATCTTTGAACGTCAACGAACGGGAAAAAGGGAAATTTACCGTTAATGAACTCGCGTTGCGCACGGGCCTCTCACCTCAGATTGTCCGGAAGGATATACTAGATGGGAAATTAAAGGCGGAAGGCGGAGGCAGAAGAGGAAGTCCTTACTACGTTTTCATGGAGAACCTCGCGGATGCCGCCAGAATTGAATACCGACGGTTGACTGAAAGCCAGCGTGTGGCGAGTGACGAGTTTCGGGAAGAAGTAAAGAGTGAAATTTCCCTGCTAAAAAAAGAAATTCAACTGCTCAGGGAGCGGTTGCAAGCATTTGAAACTCGAGTTGACGCCGGGGCAAACAACGTGTGTGACCGAAATTCCGGTGAATCACATATAGCTTCATCACCTGGCTTTGCACGAAACAACATTATTCAGGTAGAAGTAGCCTCCATTACGCTGCCTAGTGTTTTTCAAGGATATTATGTAAGTGATGAAAAGTTGAAGCTTCTGAAGCTTCAGATTCAAAACGGAGGCCATCTCGATCCCATACAGGTTCGTCAGTTGGAAAATGGGCTCTATCTGCTCCGTCGCGGAATTGCTCAGTATCACGTGGCCCAGGAGTTGGGGTTGGATTCACTACCGGCTCACCTCGAAAATTCAGAAGAATGAAAAAAGCCCCTTCTTTTTGAATGAAGAAGGGGCTTTTCCTCCGCTGCGTGCCCGGATTCTTATATGAGATAACGCAAATATATATATGCACTGCAAATCAGTATGGAAAGGATCATTAAAGGGAATCCGATCCATAAATATCTGAGGAATGAAATAGGATGCCCTTCCTTGGCGGCGAGTCCAGCCACAATCACGTTGGCGCTGGCCCCAATCAAGGTTCCGTTCCCTCCCAGACAAGCACCAAGCGCAAGGCTCCACCAGAGAGGATCCAGATCTGTGATCCCCATTCTTCCCATTTCCTGAATCATCGGGATCATCGTCGCCACAAAGGGGATATTATCGATAAATGCGGACGCGATGGCACTCATCCAAAGGATCAGCATGGAAGTCAAGGTCAAATCACCGCCGGTCAGATCGATCGCTTTTTTCGCAAGTGTTGAGATAACTCCTGTTTCCACAAGACCGGAAACGAGTACAAACAACCCAACAAAGAAAAAGATGGTTGTCCATTCCACTTTTGTCAGTGCATCTTCAAGATAGTGCTCTCCGGTCAGCAGCAACAGAAGAAACGCGCCGGCTAAGGCTACGGTGGCCGATTCAACATGAATCAGCTGATGGACGAAGAAGCCTCCAATTGTAAAAGCAATTGTAAACAGACATTTTTTCAGCAGCCCCATGTCAACAAGTTCCGCTTTTTCATCCAAACGCATGATATTTGCTTTTAATTCATCGCTTGTCCGGATTTGCTTCCGGTACCAAACAGCCAGAACGGCAATTGTTACGAACAGGATAAAGAACGAAACAGCTGCCAAATTATCAATAAAAGCCATAAACGTAAGTTCTTTGTTGGCGCTTCCAATCATGATGTTGGGTGGATCACCGATTAAGGTTGCGGTGCCCCCTATGTTTGAAGCGAATATTTGTGTTAACAGAAATGGAATTGGCGGCACACGCAACTGACGTGTAATACTGAATGTTACAGGTACCATGAGCAGCACTGTTGTGACATTGTCCAGAAACGCTGATGCAGTCGCGGTGATAATTCCTAAAGCAACAAGGATTTTGACCGGATCGCCTTGTGATTTTTTGGCCGCCCAGATCGCTATGTACTTGAAAAGTCCGGTTTGGGCCGTAATCGCCACGATAATCATCATCCCGGTCAATAATCCCAAAGTATTGAAGTCAATGTGATGAATGGCTGTTTCCTGGTTGACAACCCCGAATACCACCATTAGAATGCCGCCCATCATTGCCACGATTGTGCGGTGAATTTTCTCGGAGACAATTAGTGCATACGTGACTAAAAAGATTCCAATTGCAATGATCGCTTGTTGTTCCATTTTCGTGCTCCTCGGACGAATCTTTTTTGTTTTACTATACCACAACCTTGTGCTTGTGTATAAAATAGACTTTTTGTCCAGACTTTACAGAAGGACAGAGTGGGTTTATAATATGATATTGATAATCATTATCAACTGAAGGTGGACACATGCTTGTAGAAAAGAGAATCGAGAGAATGGTGGAGCAATTCTTGATCCCGCCTAAAGAGAAAGGTAAGATATCAGTATTGCCTTCATCCGGAATTTTTTGTGCGGAAAGTTGCCTCAACCATGTGCTGTCCAAGTGGCCATTTTCCGAAAGTGTTCTTTTCCAGGCAGTCCGCAGCCTTTCAGGGGAGCTCTGGATCAGCGCACAGACATTCGCCCGTGTCGGGACCACGTTTCGTTCGGTGGTGCTATTGGAGTCGGTCGAGGAGTGTCAGAATCTCAGCCGAAACGACCTTATACATATGTTGTGTGCGGTAGTGGAAGAGATTGAAACTGAACTGGAGCTGCTTCGACAAGAGGGTGTCGAGTTGGCTGGCTGCGGCGACCTATTTACAACGAATTGAGAGGAGCTTGTACGAATGGCAAGACGAACTGGTGCTAAACACAAACTATGCAGACAGGTTGGGTATGCGCTTTGCGGGCTGCCCAAATGCCCTGCTCACAAACGCCCTTACCCTCCCGGACAACACGGTCCGACCAAAAGAACCAAACGCAGTGAATACGGAATCCAACTGCTTGAGAAGCAGAAACTCCGTTACGTATACGGTGTGCAGGAGAAACAGTTCCGCCGTTACTATGAAGAAGCCGCACGCCGCAAAGGGATCACCGGTGCGAATCTGTTCGGACTCTTAGAGACCCGTCTCGACAATATCGCATATCGGTTAGGGTTTGCCCGTACCCTTGACGGAGCCCGTCAGCTCGTCACTCATGGACACGTAACGGTGAACGGAAGCCGTGTGAATATCCC
Source organism: Effusibacillus consociatus (assembly GCF_042652925.1). Taxonomy (NCBI): domain Bacteria; kingdom Bacillati; phylum Bacillota; class Bacilli; order Caryophanales; family Alicyclobacillaceae; genus Effusibacillus; species Effusibacillus consociatus. The sequence continues at coordinate 17,636 of NZ_JBHSHC010000125.1, read as the reverse complement.
TTCTTTTGCAGTCAGGCCAGGGGATGTAATCGGTCTTACCGAAAAGGGACGGGAGATGGACGCGGTGAAAGAAAGTCTCGAAAATCGGCCGGTGCTTCCTCCATATCTGACATTCGATGAAAGCAAGTTAACCGGTTCTTTGACCCGCAAACCGGAACGAACCGAAATCCCGGTCGATGTGAACGAAACATTGATCGTCGAATTTTACTCAAGATAAAAACAGGGACTTGCTGTACAGATTGCAGCAAGTCCCTTTGATTTTGGTGTTTTATGCTCCGACGATTGACAATACGCGTTTGTCTGTAACCGGTTGGTACAGTTCTTCAACCGATTTCACTCCAATATCGTCCATAAGAGTATTGAGTTCTTTTTCATAGGAAGACCGGGAAGCTCCTTTGCTGATTTCGAGCAAGCGAACCGCACGCAGACGCTTCTGCTCCCTGGCCCATTTTTGATAAGCAAGGTTGTTTGCTTCACGAACTTTCTTATATTCAGGGTTTTCGACAACACTGACCTGGTCAACATTCACCACACGGACCGTGCCCTGCTCATCCATAAAGCCGACCGTATAAAACCGATTACCCGTGTAGTCAACGCGAGTGATCACGGCGTTAGTATAGGTATCTCCGTTTGCAAGTGTAATCGAAGAAGCTTCAATGCAACCTCCGATTTCCTTTGTTTTCTCCAATCCGCTGTAAAAGTCAATCCATCCGAACAGGTTCATCCCGGTACCCACCTTGCTAATGAGAATCAATATCAATTAATTTCATTTTAGCAGGAATAGATTCATCTGTATATCCTCAGAAAAAATTGGCAAATCTGCTAGGTAGATGTTTTGAAAGGGGAAGAATCATGAAAGAGATTGAAGATTTGTTAAGAATGGTGGAAGGGCAACGAAGCAACATGGAACATTTCGTCGAGCATATGGGGGTCATTCTCAATAATGTGGAAGACAATTTGACAAAGGAACTGCTTTCTCATCTGATTGAAGAGGAAGAAGAGCGAGCGGTATCGGTCAATGAATTGATTCAAGCCATACGTGAGTGGCAGGCGGGAGACGGGACCGCCAATGTTGAAGGCCTTGCAAGCGCCATAGCAGCTGTAGGCGGAGAAAGTTTGCGGTCGACGGGAGCTCGAAAGAGATTAACTGTCGGCAGCTTGGTTCAATATTAATGAAATTAATAAAAGAAATTTTCAGGAGGTTTTTGCGGTGAATATGCTGTCAGCATTTAGTGATGAGATGCCGTTATCAGACGGTGAATTGGAGCGCTTGCAAGGTGTAATTGTTGATGTGGCGAGACGTCAGATGGTTGGCCGCAGAATTCTTGAGGTTTACGGCCCGCTGGGGGCAGGAATTCAAGGAGTTCCAGCTGACCGGTTTGACGATGTTGCATATGCGGAAGTCGATCAGCTTGGTGAGGAAGTGGGAGAAGCGTTCGGAACAGGGCGCAGGGTCCAGTTGACAATCCCTATTTTATATAAGGATTTCATCCTGCATTGGCGTGACATCGAATTGGCGAAACAACTCGAAACGGAAATCGACTTTAGTGCGGCGGCGGGTGCGGCTTCTGTCGTAGCGGCGAAGGAGGATGATCTGATTTTTAACGGGAACGAACAATTTGGCATTGAGGGTCTTGTGAACGCTACAGGTCGGCTGACTCACGTGATTGAAGATTGGACGGAATCGGGTCGGGCCTATTCGGATGTGGTTCAGATGACGACAAAACTGGTCGAGAACGCTCAATTCGGACCTTACGCCATGGTGGTTCATCCGGCCTTGTATGCGAAAATGCTGCGTGTTCATCAGGGAACCAACGTCCTGGAAATTGAACATATTCGTGAACTGGTGACCGCGGGTGTGTTTCAATCACCTGTATTGAAAGAAAACACGGGTCTGGTTGTTTCCGTCGGAAGACAAAATTTTGATCTCGCTGTTGCTGAAGATCTGACATTTGCTTATCTGGGAGCCGAAAGAATGAATTTTCCGTTCCGGGTATATGAGTGCTTGGTTCCTCGAGTAAAGAGACCGTCGGCAATTTGCTCTTTCTCATCTTAGTTTTGAATCATTAAAAACAAATAGAAATTCCACATTGAGCTTTTCTCCCGATTGGTATACAATAACAGATGGGACGAGTCCCAATCTACATATTAAGGGAGGGAATCACATGCCGAAAGGTGCAACAGAAACCAAGACGCTTAAAGTCGGTGACAAGGCTCCTGATTTCGAGCTGAAGGCTCACGGCGGCCGGACAATCAAACTGTCCGACTATCTCGGCAAGAAAAACGTATTTATCGCGTTCTATCCCCTCGATTGGACGCCGGTCTGAGGTGCTCAGATGCCTTCTTACGAGGACGATCTGTCCAAGTTTGAAGAGTATGATACCCAAGTTTTGGGTATTAGCGTAGACAGCATTCCGAGCCACGAAGCTTGGCAAAAATCGATTGGCGGCATCACTTATCCGCTCTGCTCCGACTTCTTCCCGCACGGCGAAGTGTCGAAGAAGTTTGGCGTACTCCGCGAAGATCCGGGCGCACCGGCATACGGAGCTTCCGAACGGGCGTTGTTCATCATTGACAAAGAGGGGATCGTCCGTTTTATCGACGTTCACCCGATTGCGGAACAGCCGGACAACGAAGAACTCTTCGAAATCCTGCGCAAACTGTAAAACGAATGATTCCAAAATAGGGCATATGCACTGCATGTGCTCTATTTTCATACACCCATCAAAGTACTCGGAATATGCTTCGTAGCTTGTCGTCACTTTGATGGGAACCCAAATGCAACTGAAATGAGGGATACTTTAAATGGAGATGTCACGCAAAGCGATTCCGTACACGCCAAATACTTTGGCATTAAAGGATATGACGATCATGATCGTCTCCACTGCAGGTGCTCACCTGAAAGACCAGGAAGCATTTGATACTGCGGGCGACGCAACGTACCGAGTGATTCCCGGGGATGTTCAGGCGGAGAATATGAAGGTGACCCATGGTGCTCCGAAAGAGCATTACAATACGGACGAACCGAAGAAAGACATCAATTGCATTTTCCCGATTGATCGCCTGCGCGAATTGGCGGAGGAGGGATTTATTAAGGGCCTGGCAGAGAAGCACATCTCGATGATGGGATATGCCATGCGGCTCAATCAGATCAATCAGGAGACGGCGCCTGCCATTGCAAAAGAGGTTACCCGCTCGCAAGCAGATGCCGTGCTCTTGACCGCCGGCTGACCTCTCTGTCACCGTACCGTGGTCACGGTACAACGTGTAATTGAGTCACAAGGAATCCCGACAGTATTGATCACGCTGGATACGGAGCAGTCCGGCCTGATGCGTCCGCCCCGGGCGATCCATCCGGAAGGATTTGAATTCGGACATTCCACCGGAAAGCCGTTTGACAAGGAAACGCAAACAGCAGTGGTGAAGGCAGCTCTTGAACAGCTTGAAATCAAGCAGGAGCCGGGACAGATTCATACGAAGCAGTTCCCGAGCTACTAAGTTCAAGTTTTGAATGATCCATAAAAAAGGAGGCAAGCGCCTCCTTTTTTATATGTGCAGAAACTGTATTTCAGAATTTGCGAAAGTCGGTGAAATTTGACAGGAGGTCAGGCAGCGCCTGCAAAAGTTCAAAACATTGGAAAGCAGCCAGCGGAATTGCAAGAAAATACAAGAAACCTTCTCCAATATATTTGGCCAGCATCAGAAACGACCTCCTTAAAATTGATTAAAAATTCTATATAGTTAACCATAACAAACTTCCATGCATCAGGTCAACAGACAGGCACGGAGTTCACTCCCGAGATTTGATCGCAGAACGTTAATTTGGAAGCTCTCGTGGTTTTGCCAAACCACCGTTTTTTGGTATTGTTAAGTTGTAGAGATTCAGGGGGAGGGAATACATATGGAGAATCGCTTGTATATCAACGGAAAATGGCGAGAAGCCGCCGGCAGCAGGCAGTTTCCGGTTACCAACCCGGCGACCGGCGAATTCATCACGGCTGTGGCAGATGCCTCTGCAGCGGATGCTCGGGAAGCTGTTGAAGCGGCTTGGCAGGCGTTTGAAACTTGGTCGAAGGAAACAGCAAGAAAACGTTCGGAACTTCTCTACAAGTGGTACCGGTTGATCGTGGAGCATGCCGGCGAATTGGCCAGTCTGATGACAACCGAACAAGGCAAACCTGTAAACGAAGCGAAAGGAGAGGTATTGTACGGCGCGGACTTTGTGCTTTGGTATGCGGAAGAAGCGAAACGGATCTACGGGGATCTGATCCCGGCATCTGCACAAACCAAGCGCCTGCAGGTTCTCCAGCAGCCTGTCGGACCGGTGCTGGCGATCACTCCATGGAACTTCCCGGCGGCCATGATCACTCGCAAGATTGCACCTGCTCTGGCAGCAGGGTGTACGGTCGTAATCAAACCTTCGGAAGAGACCCCTTTGACAGCGATTCGATTGGTTGAGCTGGCGGAACAAGCGGGGTTTCCACCGGGGGTAATCAATCTGCTGACTGTTCAAAATCCGCGGGAGGTGTCCGAGGTTCTGCTCACGAGTCCGCTGATCCGCAAGATTACTTTTACCGGATCGACCGAAGTCGGAAAGTTTCTGATGCGGCAAGCGGCAAACGGGGTGAAACGAGTTTCTCTGGAACTTGGCGGGCACGCACCGTTTATAGTATTTGCAGATGCGGATATTGAGAAAGCTGTGGATGGAGCTATTGCATCCAAGTTTCGCAATGCCGGGCAGACGTGTGTTTGTGCAAACCGGATTTATGTGGAAGAAACCATCCTTGCAGCTTTTACAGAGAAATTCCGGGCGAAAGTGGAACAATTGAAAGTCGGACAGGGACATCAGGAAGATGTCGAAATCGGTCCGCTGATCAATCAGGAAGCGGTGGAAAAGGTGGAGCGCCATGTACGCGATGCTCTTGAAAAAGGGGCTCAACTCGTATGCGGTGGTCAACGATTGACAGGCGCCGGCTATGAGAATGGCCAATTTTTTCAACCGACAATTCTTGCGGGTGTAACGAATGACATGCTGATCTCCCAGGAAGAAACGTTCGGTCCGGTGGCACCGATCTATGCGTTCCGGACGGAAGAGGAAGTGTTGGACCTGGCGAATCATCCGAATTATGGATTGGCAGCGTATGTGTACACCTCAAATCTGGGCCGGACGATCCGAATGACGGAGAATCTGGAGTTTGGAATCGTAGGAGTCAATGATCCTTTACCCGCTGTTGCACAAGCCCCTTTTGGCGGGTATAAAGAAAGCGGTCTGGGGCGTGAAGGCGGCAAATACGGATTGGAAGAGTTCCTGGAAACCAAGTTCGTATCCATTCAGTTCTAGAGATAGAGAAAGACCGGCAAACTCTGGACAAACCAGTATTTGCCGGTCCCTTTTTAGTAGATCGCCCTCCTTGTCAGGGCTGCCAGTTCACAATAACGGTTCCCGTGCCTGATGCAGGGCTTGTGTACGTGTGGTTCGAGCCGCCTTCCCAAGTCACTGTGGAGCCATTTTTCTTAATAAACTTGAACTCAAGAGGTGTGCCGGCCGGTACGCTCACATCATAGTACCAGGTTGGATATTGATAGACTACCTGATTAAAGATTGGACCAATGGCATTCGCAGTATTCCAGTTGCCTAATTCGGATACATTGCCGACAAGATAGACGTTCTCGCCAAAGACGGTATTCGCGTTGTTCACAACGAACCGGACGGATACCTGATTTCCGGAGAGCACTTCAAACTTGTCATAGACGTTGCTCGTGACGCCGCTGGAAGTTTTTAGCGTAATGTTGTGTTTTCCTGCAGCAATCGAAGGAATCTTCACTTTCACTTGGGTGTCTTCCCACGAAACGATTGTTCCGGGACTGGTTCCGAATAATACCTGCCCCGCCGTTGTGCCAAATCCACGACCATCAACCGTGATCGTTTGACCGGCTTGGCCCATCATCGGACCGACATGACCGATAACCGGAGCACTTGCAGAAGCTGTATACTGCCATACCCCGACTTCACCCGGCCCAAGGTTGAAGGCAGTTACGGAACCATCACTCGCAACACCGATATTGTTTCCGTTCAGCAAGCCTGCAAGAACGTCAGTATAAGTTCCGGCAGGAAGAGCGGTGTACAAACCGGTGAGATCATAACCCGCCGTGGAACTTCGATTCATTGCCACAAGGGCCACATTATTGCCAAATTTACGCTCATACACGTAAACATCGTTGTTGATCCAACGCTGCGCCGTGCTTCCGTAGGCAATCGCCGGATTGGATTTGCGAAGTGGAGCCAGCTTCTTGATTACGTTATAGGCAGTTGTCGTCGTACTGAACGATGTCATTTTTGCACGGTTATTGGGATCACCGTTTCCGGTCATATACTGTTCGGTACCGTAGTAGATTGCCGGAACTCCGCGTGAGGTGAGAGTAAACGCCAGTGCCTGTTCCACCTTGCGGTTATTGCTTCCTGTAGAGAAGCGATCCATATCATGGTTGTCAATAAAGGTGACTTGATCGTTTACTTCATCATAATCTGTGTTTGTGCCCTGGATCATGGCATCCAAACCGTACATGGTATCCACGTTGTCCCGGAAGACTTCACGAACGGTTTGCCCGAACCGGAAATCAAGCAGACTCATGCCACTTTCGTTTGCAAAATAATGGTTTTTCGAGTCAACCTCGTTCGTTCCAAGGAACCATTCACCGAACGTAAATACCGGACGATGGCTGTAGACTGTATCCATCCAGTTCTTTTGCCAGCCAAACGGCATATGTTTCACCGCATCGACCCGGATTCCATCGATTCCTTTATCCAGCCAGAGTTTGATGGCCGTTTTCAGGTAGGAGTCGATTGTATTGTTTTGATGGTTAAAGTCTGCCAAATCGAAAAGGTTTCGATAGATTCCGTCTTCATAGGTCGAAAAATCGGTTCCGCCATTGTGGTGGAAGTATTTGTTTGTGTCGTTGGTGTATCCACCCAATAATGCTCCGTTATCGTATAGTTTGCCGTTATCTGCATAGGAAGGGTTCGTTTCTGAAGCGGGAGACGTGTGATTGGGGGCAAAATCTATGATGACTTTTATTCCTTTGGAATGAGCGGTTGCAATGAGATTGTCAAAATCTGTGAAGCTGCCGAAATAAGGGTTGGTCTTTTTGAAATCACGTGCCCAATATCCGTGATAGGATGTACTGCCAGCAGTATCGTTCAATACAGCATAGATGTTCTCCACCGGCTGTGAGATCCAGATAGAGGTCACACCCATGCCCGTCAGGTATCCGTCGTTGATTTTGTTTATAATTCCTTGCCAGTCGCCGCCGCAATATTTTTTGAGATTTGTGCAGCTTCCGTCGAATAGGGCTCCTGTTGGATTGTTTGCAGGATTTCCGTCTGCGAAACGGTCGGTGACCACTTGATAAATCACGTCAGTGGAAAAATTGACTGCATTCGATACCGAAGTGTCGGGTACTGCATGCACGGTTTGCACTGGAATAAGATTGCCAAAAGTCAAGAATGATGCAAGCAATGCGGAAAAGAACTTAAATGGTTTCCTCAAGTTTCTTTTCATCCATTTTGCCTCCTTATTGCAAACGGATTTATCAGCAAACGTTTGCGCAACTTAAGAACAGGTGTTGGCCCCTTTTCTCCCTCCCTTACGTATTTAAATTGAAACAAAAGCAACCCCGTTATTCTCCAGTCAAAGAGAAAACGGGGTTGTTTGTTTTAAACCTCTTGACGCAATAAGGACTGGTATGTGAGGCAGGCAAACAAAGCATGGCCCTCAGATTGTGAGTGTTAGAATATTTCTACAATATGATTTTTACCACTCCACTCAACTATTGTCAACAACATTTTAGAAACCTTCCCGACTCTACTCTCAAAAATTAATCTTTTAAATCGATGAATAAGATATTGACTGAAACAAGGTGATAGGATTATAGTATGTGTACAAACGTTTGAACCTCCGTCTCAGGGGATATTGATTTTTTTTTACTAATTTGTGCATTCGTTTGCGCAAAAGCGAATATCCTTTTCAGTAGGGTGAAAACGTTTACGAAACAAAAAATTAGGGGGCAAAACGATGAAACGAAACTCCTGGAAGAAAGCATTGTCGTTAGTTGCGACAACCGGTTTGTTGGCAGGCGTGCTTGCAGGATGCGCAAGCTCGAGCAAACCGACGGATGAAAAGCCTGCTAATGATCCAGCGAAGAAATCGTCCAAAATTACGGTTTGGTCCTACTGGAAAGAACAAGAATTTGAGTTGGTCAAATCGGCAGCACAGGAATGGGCGAAGAAAACCGGTAACGAAGTTGAGATTGTGATTGACAACAACAACGAATTCCAAAAATATGCAGCCGCTGCACAGAGCGGTAAAGGACCGGATGCGGTATTCGGAATGCCGCACGATAACCTCGGAACCTTTGCTAAGGCCGGGCTTCTGGCGGAAATGCCGAAGGATTTGGTCAATGAAAAAGACTATGTCGATGTTGCTTGGAAAGCGGTTACAGTAGAAGGGAAAAAAGTGGCGTTCCCGATGTCTATGGAAACCTATGCATTGTTTTACAACAAGGAGAAAGTTCCGAATCCTCCAAAAACTTGGAGTGAGTTTCTCGACATAGCACAAAAGCAGGGCTTTATGTATGACATTAACAATGCTTATTTCTCCTATGCCTTTATTGCGGGCAACGGCGGATATGTGTTTAAAAATAACAACGGGACTTATGATACAAACGATATTGGTCTGGCCAATGAAGGTGCAATCAAAGGATACCAGACCATCCAGGATTTCGTGAAAAAATATAAATTCATGCCTGCCGATGTAGTCGGGGATATTGCAAAAGGCAAGTTCCAGTCCAAGAACATCGGGATGTTCATCAGTGGTCCGTGGGATGTGGCTCCGTTTAAGAAAGCCAATGTTCCCTTTGCAGTAGCTCCGTTCCCGACACTTGAAAACGGTCAAAAACCGAAAACGTTTGTCGGCTTGCAAACCGCTTTTGTCAGCTCGAAATCACAAAATCAGGACAAAGCTTGGGATCTGTTGAAATATCTGAATGAAAACACCAGCAAGAAGGCGTTGGAGCTTTCGGCCCGTATTCCGGTTAAGAAGTCAATTCTCGACGATCCAAGCTTCAAGGAGAACCAAGTTGCTGCTGTGATTGCTGAAATCGCTTCCGCTGGCGAACCGATGCCCAATATTCCACAAATTCAGGCGTTCTGGACACCGATGGGAAATAATCTGAAACTGTTGACTCAAGGCAAGTCCACACCGGAGAAAGCGGCAAAAGATATTGTCGATCAGATGAAACAAGGAATTGCGACATTAAAGTAAGTGTAAAGCGAGGCATCAGCGTTGATGCCTCGCTCCTAATCACAGGAAGGGGGAGGAATCTTGGCTGCAGCAAGGGGGAGAAAAACCAAATACTCCTGGAAGGCTTATGCGTACCTGTCACCGGCTTTGATCACTATTGCATTGTTCAGCTTGCTGCCGGTACTTTATACGATCTATCTTTCTTTCACGAACTTCAACCTGAATCATTTCGACAGTTTTCAATATGTTGGATTTGACAACTATAAAGAGATCTTGACGGGGCCTTTCTTTAATGTGTTCTGGCCCGTTTTTGTCTGGACAGTGCTTTATGCTCTTGCCGGAACTCTGTTGTCTTATGCTGTAGGTCTGGTTCTGGCACTTCTGTTAAACAACACCAGAATGAAAGAGTCGAATTTATACCGGGGAATTCTGGTAATTCCTTGGGCACTTCCAGCTGCGATTGCGATTTTGGCATGGCAGGGTTTGTACAATGACTCCTTTGGTCAGATCAACCTGTTCCTTACAAAACTTGGTCTCGAAAAAATTCCTTGGCTGAATGATCCGGATTGGGCGAAAACGGCAATTATAATCACAACCATTTGGCTTGGATATCCTTTTATGATGAATGTTTGTTTGGGAGCGCTGCAAGCGATACCGAAGGATTTGTATGAAGCTGCCGATATGGACGGCGCAGGTATGTGGAGAAAGTTTTGGTCGGTAACTTTCCCGGGATTAATGAGTTCTTCCCTTCCGCTCCTGATCTCTTCCTTTGCCTATAATTTTAATAATTTTGGTGCCGCTTTCCTGATCACCGGCGGGGGGCCGCCCCGACCGGACACGCAGTTTGCGGGTTTTACGGATATTCTGGTGTCTGCCGCATATAACATGACCCTGGTGTTTTATCGGTATGACTTGGCTGCGACACTTTCGATCATCATTTTCTTCATTGTAGGGATCTTGAGTTTCATTAATATGAAAATGACCCGGGCATTTGAGGAGGTGGATTGACATGAAAACCTATGAACGAGTGAATTTGTGGGTAAGCAGAGTGATTATCTGGTTTGCGATTTTATTGTCGATCATACCTTTATACTTTGTGCTTGTTGCGTCATTTCAGACAGGGGAGGCCTTTTTCTCCGAAACGCTGCTTCCTGCTTCCTTTACGTTAGAAAATTATGTGGATTTGATTAAAAATACGAATTTCCCCATATGGATGAAGAACAGCGTGATTTTAAGCTTTGGTGTCGCGACTTTACAGACCTTTTTAACGATATTGGCGGCTTACGCCTTTTCCCGGATGCGTTTTTTCGGGCGGAAATATGGCTTGATGTCACTGCTGATTTTGCAGATGTTTCCAAACTTTATGGCGGTGGCTGCAATCTTTGGCGCGTTGGCCAAGCTGGGAGCTATGGACAATTTGTGGATCCTGATATTGGTGCTTGCAGCCGGTCAAGCGTTTAATATCTGGTTGATGAAAGGGTATTTGGACGGTTTGCCGAAGGAAATTGACGAGGCAGCGACTATGGACGGTGCGAACTCCTGGGATATCTTCTGGCGAATCATATTGCCGTTGTCGCTTCCGATGATTGCAGTGATATTTTTGTTCAGTTTCATTGGAGTATTCAGCGAATTCCTGCTGTCCAGCGCACTGCTGAAATCACCTGACAAATTAACACTGGCTGTAGGATTGGCGCAATTTATCAAAAATCAGTTTGCTGCGAACTGGACGAAGTTTGCGGCGGCCGCGGTGCTTGCTTCCATCCCGGTGGTCGTAGTTTTTATGCTGCTGCAAAAATGGATTGCCTCCGGGCTTGTTTCCGGTTCCGTGAAAGGATAAAATTTTAGTGCAACTCTGTGTAAATTTATGCAACTAGTGCAAGTGTTGGGAAGGAGCAGTACCTTGATGACTGTGACAATAAAAGATGTGGCTGTGCGAGCGGGGGTATCCCCCTCCACCGTTTCTCGCGTGATCTCCAATCATCCTCGCATCAGCGAAAAGACGAAGCGACAGGTTCGTCTGGCGATGGAGGAATTGGGTTATCATCCGAACATTTTGGCGCGAAGCCTTGTGAAAAAAACGGCCGATGCAATAGGGGTGCTGATTCCGAGTACAACAGAAGAATTTTTTATGAATCCGTTCTTCCCTGAAGTGCTGCGCGGCATCAGTGATGTGGCAAGACGAGAGGGATTCGATCTCTTGTTATCCACGTCCGATTCCAACAAAGAGGACGTGAAGTCGCTGAAACGAATGATTCACGGCAAGCGGGTGGACGGAGTTTTGCTTCTTTCTTCAAGGATGCAGGACCCGTTACTCGATGTACTCCAGGACCATCCTTTTCCGGCAACTTTATTGGGCCGTCCGCAGAGCGGTTTTGAAATTCCGTGGGTGAACAATGACAATGTGGACGCATGCTATCGAGCTACCCGTCATTTGATTGACCTGGGTCACCGGCGAATCGCGTTTCTGTGTGGAGATGAAGCGCTTCTGGTCACGCAAGACCGTATGCAGGGGTATCAAAATGCATTAAAAGAAGCGGGAATTCCGATCGACCGGAAGTGGATTTATGCAAGCTCCTTTATGGAACAAGGCGGATACCTGGGCATGATGCGCCTGCTTGCCACATCGGAGCGGCCTACAGCTGTGGTGGCGTCCGACGATGTTCTGGCTTTCGGCGCAATGCGGGCTGCCGGCGAATTGGGCTATCAAATCCCTGATGATATCGCGATAGTCGGTTTTAACAATGTGAAACTTGCCGAAATGTCCAATCCTTCATTGACAAGCATGGATGTTCACATCTTTGAATTGGGTAAAACTGTAGCGGAACTGTTGATCGAACAAATGAGAACACATAAATTGAAAGAAAAGTCGGTACTTGTTCCCAGTGATTTGGTGATCCGTCATTCTTGCGGTGCTTTGAACAAAATCACCCATCAAAACTAGCGGCGATTCGGACAAGGATGGGTTTTTCAAACTTTTTTGCAATCGTTTGCACCGTTTGGGTAAAGGAGAGGAATTCAGATGATTCAAGAGGCCATTTTTCATGTGCCTTACGGGGCTTATGCATATTCCTTGTCTCCCCATCACGCGCGCATTACTTTGCGGGCCAAAAGAGGAGATTTGAAAGCTTGTTATCTTGTGCATTCAGATCGATACGAAGTGCCTGACATCTACGAGACGGTTCGGCTCTCATTCAGCGGTTCCGATGAACTGTTCGACTACTTTCAAGCAACAATTGAATCCAAAACAAGGCGAATTCGCTACCGTTTCCTGCTTGATGACGGAGTAAAAAGACTTTGGTATGGGGAACAAGGATTTGCATCCGACCTGGAATCTTCCGGATGTTTTCAACTTGCTTATTTATGTACGCGAGATCTGTATTCAGTACCGGAATGGGTGAATGATACGGTCGTCTATCAAATCTTCCCTGACCGTTTTTGGAACGGGGATCCAGCGAACGACCCGGAGGATGTCTGCGAGTGGGGGGAACTTCCGACCGCCGCCACTTTTTTTGGAGGGGACTTGCAGGGGATCATCGACAGGCTGCCTTATCTGGAGAAGCTGGGCGTAAACTTGATCTATATGACTCCCATCTTTCTCTCTCCTTCAACCCATAAATATGATACAACCGATTATTTTTCGATGGATCCGATGTTTGGAGATATGGATACAATCAAATCTCTGGTCAAAGAAGCCCATGCCCGCGGGATTCGGGTGATGTTGGATGCGGTTTTCAACCACTGCGGGGCCGATTTTGCCCCATTCCGTGATGTTGTGGAAAAAGGGGCCAAGTCCAGGTACGTAGACTGGTTCCATCTGCGTGAAGTACCGGTCGATATGAAAAAGATCAATTATGAAACATTTGCGAACGGTGTCGCGACGATGCCGAAACTTCGGACCGAAAACCCGGAAGTAAAGAAGTACCTGCTTCAGGTAGCGGAATTCTGGGTTAAAGAAGTAGGAATTGACGGTTGGAGGTTGGATGTGGCGAATGAAGTGGATCACGCTTTTTGGAGGGAATTTCGAGAGGTGGTTCGGGCTGCCAACCCGGAAGCATTGATAATAGGAGAAGTTTGGCATGATTCCTCACCGTGGCTGCAGGGAGATCAGTTTGACGGCGTGATGAATTATCTGTTCCGTGAGGCTGTTGTTGAATTTTTTGCCAAGAGGACGATTGACGCGGAAGCATTCGATTCACGGCTGACCAAGACCCGGATGATGTACAAGGAACAGGCCAATCGAGCGATGTTTAACCTGTTGGGAAGTCATGACACGGCGCGTTTTTTAACCGTTTGCGGCGAACAGGAAGAGAGAATGCGCTTGGCTGTGACATTTCAAATGACCTATGTCGGAATGCCTGAGATCTACTATGGCGATGAAGTGGGGATGACAGGAGAGACCGATCCGGATTGCCGGCGTACGATGATTTGGGACGAAGAAAAGCAGAACAAGGATATGCTGAAGCTGCATCAGGATTTGATCGCCATTCGTAAACAACATTCTGCTCTGCAAACCGGATCGTATCGTACAGTGATTAAGGATCCGCTTACCAACCTCTATGGATTTGTCAGAGAAAATGGGCAGGAATCTATCTTTGTTGTTTTAAACAACAGCCCGCGATCACAGAAAGCTGCAATCCCGGGCGGAGCGTCCGGAACGGATCTCTTGACAGGAAAAAAACACTCGGGAGAACTGGTGTTGAAACCGTACGGAGCGAAGATTCTGCTTCTGCAGTAAATATTGGGATTACCGGTTAAAGTTTAAATCGGTTGACGGGGCGTCCGATGGAACCATACTGGATTTCCAATTGGATGATGCCCTTTTTCTGCAGGTATTCCAGGTACCTTCTGACCGTTACCCGTGCCAACCCGGTTCCGGCCGCGACATCTTCCGCGGACAGGGGGTCCTTTTGCTCAATGAGGTATTGCAGGATTTGCTGCAGAGTTCGTTCGTTCAGGCCTTTTGGAAGCCATGTGGTGCCATTCGCTTCGGACTGTTGGACACGCCTTCCGGTAATCAAATCCATATCCGCCTGTTCAAGCTGCTGATTCTCTCTCAGTTTTTTGTGCATGTATCGGTATTGCTCGAGGGCGGTCTGGATGCGCTCAAATCGAAACGGTTTAAAAATATAATCAACCGCCCCACAGCGCAGAATCTGCTGAATATGGTCGGGAGAGCGATTGGCTGTGACAAGGATCACGTCAACAGGAAGTTCCTGTCGGCGAATCTCTTTCAGAATCGAAAGACCGTCCATATCTGGCAGGAAATAGTCCAACAGAACCAGATCCGGATCCGTTTTCTTGATGACCAGTAACGCTTCGGCTCCGGTAAACGCTTTTCCCGCAATCTTATACCCGTCAATCTTTGACACGAACTCCGAATTGACTTCCATCACCATTGGATCATCTTCCACAATCACCAAACGAATATCTTCCATCAGTTTCCTCCCTCCATCTCCCAGGCGGGACCCGGCAGAATGACGACAAAACGGGTTCCTTCCCCCACCTTCGATTCTACATAAATCTCTCCGCCGAGCAGATCCACAAACTGTTTGACAAGATGCAGACCGATTCCTTGCCCTTTGGCGCCTTTCGTTGTAAAGCCGTATTCGAAGATTCGGGCCTGAAGTTCGGGTGTCATGCCGATTCCGTTATCGGTTACATGGATCTCAATTCCATCTTCATTCCCCTCAAGCAAGAGAGACACTTTTTTATCGGTACGATTGGACTGTGCGGTTGCATGGATCGCGTTTTCCAATAGATTGCCCAAAACCATCAGCAAATCCGCTTCCTGAACATTGTCAGGCAGTACCGGTAAGGAGGTTCCAGGCTCGACTTCGAGCTCCACACCTTGTTCTTTCGCATGACTGATTTTACCCAGAATCAATCCTGATATACTGTAATCCTTGATTCGTTGTGTCAAGAAGTGTGTTTGGGCTTCCTTCTCTTCGTTAAAGCGAAGAATTTT
The DNA here is from genome assembly GCF_042652925.1 of Effusibacillus consociatus. Lineage (NCBI taxonomy): Bacteria > Bacillati > Bacillota > Bacilli > Caryophanales > Alicyclobacillaceae > Effusibacillus > Effusibacillus consociatus. Next base: position 2,372 of record NZ_JBHSHC010000125.1, on the reverse strand, counting down.
TTCCACAACCTCTTCGTATCGCTCCAGCTGGATGAGCCCGGCTATCGTGTGCAGTTTATTGAGATACTCGTGATTTTGAGCCCGCAGCGCATCGATAAACTTCCGGACCCCGGTCAATTCCTCCGCGAGGTGATAGACTTCCGTCCGATCCTGGATGGTGGACATGGCACCTAATATTTTTCCGTTAACGATGATAGGAACTCGGTTTGACAATATCACCACGTTATTAATTTGACGCAATTGATGATACTGCGGCTTTCCATCTCGCAGAACTTCAGGCAGATGGCTGTCGGGAATCACTTCCTGAATCAGTTTCCCGATTACATCCTGCGTTATATTCATCATTCGTGCCGCATGTTTATTCAATACGGTGATTCGTTCATTGCGATCAATCGCGATGATTCCTTCAGCAATGGACTCGATCACCATTTCCCTCTCCCCAAAGAGGTGGGCGATCTCAAGCGGTTCCATATTAAACATTTGCTGCTTGATACGGTTCGCTACCCAAATCGCTCCGATGATTCCAAAGATCGTTCCCAGAAATAAGGACAGATACAGATCGGCCCTAGAAGCCCAGACCAGGCTTAAGAAGGAAGGAAGCAAAGTTCCGACAACAACGACGCCAACCTGCTTTGCACCCTCTTCATCCATGATCGGGACAAAGGAACGGATGGAAGTCCCTTTTACCCCGTGTGCCCTTGAAATATAGGACTGTTCGGTAAGCGACGGCCCCTCGTCTCCGCCTGTAAACGGAGTGCCGATTCGATCTTCAAGAGGGTGGGAGTACCGAATTTTATTCATGTCGAAGACAACCACATACTCAACATCGGTTGCCAATCGCACACGCTCTGCAATGGGTTGGATGATCCGCCATCCTTCCGGACTTTCGAGGCCTTGCCGGAGGCTCGGGGATTGTGCCAGCGATTGAGCAATCGCCATCACTCTTTTTCCCAGTTCTTGTTCATATGCCTCCGTCATCCGGTTGATCAGGATAAAGCTGCCGGTTATCACCGAAAGAAATACAATAATCGAAACGATTGCGGCAATTCTTGTCCGCATGGTCAGACGGGTTTGTTTCATAGGCCAAGTTCCTCAAAAAAGGCGCGACCCAAGCGCTGCTCCATTTTTTGATATAGTGGCTGATAAAACTGCTTCCATTTCGCTTTTTCTTGTACCGACAACCTTTCAATCTCGATGCAACTGCAGTTGTAGATTGCATTCAGTTTGTCTTGTTCAATCTTGACCGCTTGGTTTCTTTCCCACTCGGTTACTTCATTCATGGTTTCGATCATTATTTTTTGGAAATTGGCGGGCAATTGATTCCAGAATCGTTTGTCAATAATAACTATATATCCCAAATAGCCATGATCGCTTATGGTCATATATTTTTGTACCTTGTAAAACCGTTTGGTGTAAATATTGGAAACTGTGTTTTCTTGTCCGTGAATTCTGCCTTGTGCCAGAGCGAGATACACATCGTTAAAATTCATTTCGACCGGTTTCACCTGCATCAGATTAAACTGGTCATCGAGGACAGCGCTGGGCATAATTCGGATTGTGGTACCGGCCAAATCCAGCGGATTTTGGATTGGACGAACATTGCTTGTGAATTGTTTGAATCCGCTGTCCCAGAAGCCGAGAGACACCATATTCTGTTTTGCCAATGAGTTGGACATAACCTTTCCGACATTTCCGTCAAACACCTTGTGATACCCGTCAAGATTCGGATACAGATAGGGAAGATCAAATACTCCCAGCTCCGGAACCAAGCTGCTGAGCTTCGAGAGCGCGGGAGCAATCATCTGAACATGTCCCTCACTTAATGCATCCATTTCCTCAGAATCTTTGTAGAGGGAACCGTTCGAGAATACTTGCACCTCGACTTTGCCGTTGGTACGTTCTTTCATCAATTTGGCGAACAAGCGGGCAGCTTGTCCCTTCGGAGTATCTTCTCCCACCACGTGAGAAAAACGGATCACGATTTTGTCATTCGGGCTTACCTGCTCATAATCTATGGCTTTGGGAGCACAAGCCGGAACTAAAGCGGTTACTAGCAGCAAGAGTAGAGCAATTATCTTTTTTTTCCGCACTTGAGCACCTCCGACCTTGTTTAATTTCGCTTCGAAGAAGCTTTCTTAATTAATCATCTCATAATTTCAAACTCAATTCAAAAGATCAAAAAGAACAAAAGGACCAATATGTTCGAATTCTTTCAATCGTACGGCAAACATGATGTAATATGTCACATAAAGTTCAAAACTGTAAGCGATTTCAGCTGATGTGGTCCGGTTGAAAATTAAAAAAGAGCAGCGGTACGATGTCAAGACCCTAACTTAACATAATATTTGCCGTACCCATGCTTTTTGGGGAGG